>DATAHE010000138.1:0-1653 GCA_036263355.1 Steroidobacteraceae bacterium
CGGCGGCATTTATCGCAACATCGATTTCTCTCTTTCCAACTGTGTTAACTCAGGCATTCGTCGCATTGCCGCACTGACGCAATACAAATCGCAATCGTTGATTGATCATTTGAATGGCGGCTGGAATTTTCTGCCACGCCAGTTAGGTGAGTTCATTGACATCTGGCCTGCTCAGCAACGCTTGCACAAGGGCTGGTATCACGGCACTGCGGATGCGGTTTATCAAAACCTGGAAATGCTGGGTTCGCTTAAACCAAAGTATGTACTGATACTGGCAGGGGATCATGTGTACAACATGGATTACGTGCCGATGATCGAACAGCATGCTGCATCGCAGGCAGCGGTGACGATTGCATGCATCGAAGTGCCTTATGCATCGGCCAGTGAATTCGGCGTGATGCAGTTGCGTTCCCGTTCGCAGCGAATTACCAAGTTTGTTGAAAAGCCCAAGCAACCCGAGTTGATGTTCCCCGGTCAATCGACAGTGTGGGCATCAATGGGGATTTATGTATTCGACTTCGATACATTGACACAAGCGTTACTGCGCGATGCGGGTGATGAATCTTCCACACATGACTTCGGCAAGGATGTGTTGCCATCGTTAGTGTGGAATGGCCAGGCAGACGCATTCAAGTTTCAGGATCGCGATGATCCATCAAAGCCAGGCTATTGGCGAGATGTGGGCACTGTGGATGCATACTGGCAATCGCATATGGAATTGTTATCGCTTAACCCACCATTAAACCTGGCGGATGAACGCTGGCCTGTCATCACCCGCCCATTGCAGGCGCCACCGACTCGCATGTTATCAGCTGCTACCAAACCAGCGGTGATTAACAACTCTATTATCAGTCCCGGTTGCACCATACATGACGCCGTGATTCGTAACTCAATCCTTTCGCCAGGTGTAAAGGTGATGTCTGGCGCAGTGATAGAAGACAGTGTGTTGCTACCGAATGTGATTGTGGGTCGCAATGCACACGTTCAACGTGCGGTGGTTGATTCAGATGTTGTTATCGCCGATGGTCAGTCGGTGCATCACCTCATTCAGTCTCTCAACGATGAAACCAAGCACTTTACGGTTACCACCAACGGCGTGTGCTTGCTATGCAATATTCCAAAGGCATTGCCGACATTGCTGGACAGGACGGAAGTAGTAGTGGCGGCGTAGTCAATAGTCGGCTGTTGCTAGTGTTTTAAACACCAATGCAACAACAGTTATTCAGCTGTTACCATTCTCGTTGCGTCGCAAGGTTTCTTCGCTGTTAAGCGGGTCTTTCCTTGATTTATCGGTGTCCGCGTTTGTCCGCTCATATTCAGAGGGTTTGGAGTTCCCGGAACGTTGCGTTGCTGGCTTCGTGGACCGTTGCGCGTCTATGCCGCCGTGTGCGTCGCGTATCATAAGTTGATCTCCATCGTCGAACTACGTGTCACTGTCTTCCTCAACAAGAGCGGTCGCAACTACAGCGATTTGTTTCCATTTGTGAGTCGACGCCGACGCTGACCGGTAGAGAGTGTCAGTGGCATACCGTCGTGTCAGGTAACTCAGTTATTGACTCAACTCACCGCTTCAATGCCATTCAACAGTGAACGCAAAATGTCGCTGCCCACGGGCTTGGTGACGTGATGATCGAACCCTGCTGCCAGCGCTTT
>DATAHE010000139.1:0-1803 GCA_036263355.1 Steroidobacteraceae bacterium
GGTTTGTGATAACGCGAAATCCACTTCAATGAAGCACAGGTGTCCGGTTTTCCGGCATACCAGCCACAGTAAGTGTTGATGCCAATGACGTCTACCTGCGATGCCAGCGGATCGTCGATTACCTTGGCGCCATGGTCATCACTCTGTGTATCAAGCGCGGCAGTGATCAGTCGTGAGTTATCGAGTGATCGTGCTGTTTTGATTAGCTTGGTAAGAAACTCAAGTCGCTCAGTTGACTTGGGTGTCTCATTAGCAACCGACCACAACATGACGGAAGCTCGGTTCTTGTCGCGCGCAATCATCTCGCGAAGTTGCAGTTCCGCTTTGTCGTATACCGTAGCGTTATCAAAGAGCACGGTCCAGTAAACGGGAATCTCCGACCAGACCATCAGCCCCATTCTGTCAGCGGCACGCAACATGGCTTCGTTATGCGGATAATGTGCGAGCCGCACAAAGTTACAGCCCAGATCCTTGGCCCAGCTGAGCAGTTGTTCGGCATCTTCATCGCTCCACGCGCGACCGGGATGCAATGGAGACTCTTCGTGAATACTGATGCCCTTGAAAAATATTGACTTGCCATTCAGCAGAATATCTTCACCGCGTACCTCAATGTTGCGAAATCCAATGTCATCGTGGAACTTGTCTTCACCATACTCAAGTTCTACTGCATATAAATTCGGATGTTCTGGTGACCACAAAGAAGGTTTGGCGGCAGTTGAAAACCTAGCCACGCCGTCCTTGCCAACCTGCAGCTTCTTGTTGATATTTAGAGCCGGAATGCGTAACGAAACTTGTTGTGCTGTATCGTCACCATCATGAACGACGTGTACGTATCCTGCGATCTCGTTGTTCTTATTATCGGCGAGGCGAACCTGGTAATCATCAATGTGGTTTTTGAGCAAGGTAAGAATACGCACTGAACGGGTTACGCCGCCATAGTTCCACCAGTCAGTATTGACAGTGGGTACTTGATCGCGTTCACGGCGATTATCGACCTTGATGACAATGGAATTGGTGCCGTCTTTTATCAACCCACTGATGTCGAACTGGAACGGAGTAAAGCCGCCTTCGTGTGTGCCCACTTTTTTTCCATTCACATAGGCGATGGCCTTGTAGTTAACGGCACCAAAGTACAAAACATACTTGTACTGTGAATCAACTGATAGCTCTATATCACGGTGATACCAGATGGTGCCTTCATACCAGAATAATTTGTCGTCCTGCGTGTTCCAGTCGCCCGGAATGTTCAGTTTTGGCGAGCGGGCAAAATCGTATTCGATCAGATCTTCTGGAGTGGCCGGTTTAGCATTGCGAAAGTAACCCGTAGTCGATTCCTGATAACGATAGTTGTAGAAGCCGTTTTCGTACGGATCAACAATGATGTCCCATTTGCCATCTAAACTGATTCCCGGGCGCACCATTGGGTTTTGTACTGCTTGCTCTGCGAAGATAGCACTCGCGGAGCAAGCCAATAAGCAAGCAAGGAGAAATCTGCTGAGAGGTACACTGAAATAGCAAGAGATAGTATTTTTCATGCTTCAACATCTCCTCATCAAAAAAAACTACAGTACTTGCTGCTTCAAACGGATCTTGGTCTTGCCAATAACATGCATCGCATCGGTGGCCAGACGAATTTCGTAATCGCCTTCTACAATCACCCAACGCTTGCGTTTCATATCAAATATGGCAAAGGCATGCGGTTCAATGTCCACGCTGACATCAGCCTTACCACCGCTACGGACTGCCACCTTCTTGAAGCCGCCCAGGCGTTGTGGGGCTTCCCATTGCGATGCGACTTTTGCA
>DATAHE010000140.1:0-2782 GCA_036263355.1 Steroidobacteraceae bacterium
TCGACCTGATGTATCAGTATTCCATCGATAGGACCAGTGAATATCCCAATGAGTATAGCCATGGAAAACTTCGCCATTCTCACGAATAGTGGAAGCGGCATTAAACTGAGAAAATAATGTCGCGCCAGAATGTACATAAACCGGATAGTAAGCGACGCGGAAATTCTCGGTAACTTCGGCGCAAACGCTGCCACTAAGAACAATCAACAGAAATAATACAGGTTTAGACATGAACTATTGATCCAGGTATCTGCCTGTATTTGCCAATCCTGCAAACATTCCCATGCAAATCAGGATAATCACACCGATGATAACAGCGATACCTATTCCACCAAACAACAGCTTGGACTGGCGAGAAGTCTTGAATAAATCGTCACTCATCTTGTTGTGTACACACTTCTATAGGAATTGCATATCACAGCGGTGGCGCTGACCTGAGCTCCTTATGGAACCAGGCGACATCATGCCACGCATCAAACTTGTAACCAACGCGAGGAAAACGACCAATGTCGCTAAAACCAACGGAACGATGCAAGGCAACGCTGGCATCATTAGGCATGGCGATACCCGCATATGCATTGCAGTAACCTTTCTCCTGAAGTGCAGTTAGCAACGCTTCATATAGCTTCTTGCCAATACCACGACCACGCGCGCTTTCATGCACGTAAACAGACGTTTCCGTGGACCATTGATACGCCTTGCGTTCACGATGTGGCGAACCATATGCATAACCCAGTAACTGACCATTCTCTTCTGCGACTAGCCATGCCCATCCATGCGAGTACTTGTTCATCCTCTCTTCGAAAGTAGTCAGTGACGGAGGTTCCAACTCAAATGAGGTAGCCGTATTCAAAACGATGGGAGTATAAATCTCCAGCATCGTCGCAATATCAGTCGAGACAGGCGGTCGAATAATCATTTAGAGAACTAAATCAGCGTTGAGAACCTGCACCACATAGCTGCAAACTATCCAAGTTCTGGTCGTCAATCAATACTTAAGACTGGATCGCACGATTGAGTATGGCGATCACGGTGCGACTCTTGAACTCACGCATCGATAACAGTGTCGGACGACCTGTGTTAGCTTCCGCCCACAGCAGCCCGATGGCCGTAGCTCAATACACGCGTTATCTCCCATCCTTTTGAGGCCTGGTGCCAAATCATAACGAAGTCGGCAACGCCTTCGCATTTTCCAGTCTCAACCTGGCAAAACCGATGCGACCCTAATTCAATGGCACCGAAATCCTTGATCGGATAAACAGCGATGCTGTCTGGAATCAGTTTGCGCGTGTAATGGCCACATGCATTTTTCCTTGTGTTCGCGAGCATATCGGCGCGATTCCAAGTGACGCCACCATTGTCATGATAGAACTCGACATTCGTTGCAAAGTAACTGGCGTGTATATCGAACTGTGCTGGATCGGAGCAGCGATTGAAAGCATCGAATACTTCGCCATCCAGTCTTCGGATGGATTGCTCCAGCGATTCGGATGGTCGTATGTTGCTGACTTCGCCAGCGATGCACGTAGATGTCGCCAATGCAGTTGCAACTATCGCGATGACTATACCGATGATAAGTCTCATGATTGCATGCGCCCGGAATGCCTGACAGCGTTCCGGGCGCTTTTGTTTCCTGATGTTGGTTACTTCATCATGCCGTGCATCTTGAGCCAACGCGCAAAGGCATCGAACCAACCAGTGCTCGTCGTTTCCTTCTGGTACATGCCGAAACCATGACCACCTTGTTCATAAAAATGGAATTCCACGGGGCGCTTCGCGGCCTTCCAGCTATCGATAAGTCCAAAGCCACCGTTACCGAACAATGGATCATCGGCGGCTAACGCAACAAACAGTGGTGGCGCATCTGCGGGCACTGCGACAGGCGCAAGTGAACCATAGATGGTACCGATGAATGCGGGCTTCGCATCCTCGCCATTAGTGGTAGTCGCCATGGTCAGCGCCGCGCCAGCAGAAAAGCCAACCATGCCGATCTTTTTTGGATCGATATGCCACTCGGCAGAACGTTTACGGATCAGTGCAAACGCTGCGCGGGCGTCGGCGATCTGCGGAGCCAGATTAGCCATCATCTTTTCACGGTCGAGGCGCGGCGGTGGCTTACCTCCCGAAAACATTTCCTTCATCGCTTTCTCATACTCTTGCAGATCCGCTGGTGTTTGGTTCAAACGATATTTAAGGACGAACGCTGCCACACCTTTATCCGCCAGTGCACGAGCAACATTCCAGCCTTCATTCTCCATCGACAAGGTGGTGAAACCGCCGCCGGGCGCAACAACAACGGCCGCGCCACTTGCCTTAGCGGGATCGGGAAGAAAAGGTGTGAGCGTCGCAACCGTGACATTGCGTGCGAACCGACTGCCATACTGCTGATGCCAGACCTCTGAATTCTTTGCACCTGGTAACGGACCAGTCCCAAGTTCGATTGCATCAGGTTGCGAAGGGATGGCGATGGGCATCATCTTGTCATCCAGCGCATGAGCCGGTGATGCAAGCACCGCGGCCAAGGCAAATGCGGCAGCTGCCAAACAGGATTGGGTTGACCGCGCTATAGCGCGATTCGTCCAGAGATTTGAAATTGTTTTCACTTTGCTCCTCCAGTAATTGTGTTGTTGTGATTCAGAATCGCTATATCGCTTTGCATATCGAAAGTGTTACGTATTGGTAACACCCAAACGCATAACCTCTTTCTCGACTCTCGCCAATTCAGCAAAAACTCGAATTTGTTTTATTTACTCTAATTAACATCGGGCTGCAAGATAACATC
>DATAHE010000141.1:0-9934 GCA_036263355.1 Steroidobacteraceae bacterium
ATTTCGAGAATGCGGCCAGAGAAAATATTCTTCTTGCCCTGCTTCGCAACCGTTAGCAGTCCTTGCTTAATCGCATACAACGGAATCGCATGCACAAGATCACGCAAGGTAATTCCGGGTTGCATCTGGCCTTTGAAACGCACCAGTACGCTCTCTGGCATATCTAATGGCATCACGCCAGTTGCCGCAGCAAACGCAACGAGGCCTGAACCAGCAGGAAACGAAATACCAATCGGGAAGCGCGTATG
This sequence comes from Steroidobacteraceae bacterium, assembly GCA_036263355.1. Lineage (GTDB taxonomy): Bacteria > Pseudomonadota > Gammaproteobacteria > Steroidobacterales > Steroidobacteraceae > CAILZL01. Next base: position 249 of record DATAHE010000141.1, read on the forward strand.
ACTGTCGCCGCCCGTGCCTACCGTGTCTGGCAACAACATGCGATTGAGCCATGAGTGAATGACGCCATCACCCGGGCGCAGCGCAATACCACCACGATTGCTGATGAATGCGGGCAACTCACGATGCGTTTTCACATCCACTGGCTTTGGATAAGCTGCCGTGTGACAGAAGCTCTGCATGACGAGATCAGCAGAGAAACCCAGACAGGCAAGATCTTTCAACTCATCACGCGTCATCGGGCCAGTCGTATCCTGGCTGCCCACTGAAGTCATGCGTGGTTCGCAATACGTGCCGGGGCGAACGCCTTGACCTTCGGGCAAACCGCAAGCACGACCCACCATTTTTTGAGCCAACGTAAAGCCTCTCCTGGACGCAGCAGGTGTGACGGGCAAACGGAATGTCGTGGAGGCCGGTAATTTCAGGAACTCGCGTGCCTTCGCTGTCAGTGAGCGACCGATGATCAGGTTAATGCGCCCACCGGCACGTACTTCGTCAAACAACACCTGATTCTTCAACTGGAATTGCGCGACGACACTGCCATTCTTTTCAATCTTGCCATCGTAGGGATAGATATCTACAACTTCACCCATCTCCAGTTGCGACACATCAACTTCGATCGGCAACGCACCCGAGTCTTCCTGTGTGTTGAAGAAAATCGGTGCGATCTTGCCACCCAGTGTCACACCACCGAAGCGCTTGTTGGGAACGAACGGAATATCTTCGCCCGTTGCCCAGATGACGCTATTGGTTGCGCTCTTGCGGCTGGAGCCTGTGCCCACTACATCGCCGACATAGGCGACGAGATGACCTTTCTTCTTCAGATCTTCAATAAACTTGATGGGCCCACGCTTGCCATCTTCTTCGGGCGTAATGCCCGGGCGTGTGTTCTTCAGCATTGCCAGATAGTGCAAGGGAATATCTGGACGACTCCACGCATCCGGCGCGGGTGACAAGTCATCGGTGTTGGTTTCACCACTGACTTTGAACACAGTGACGGTAATCTTTTTCTGCACTTCGGGGCGCGAGGTAAACCATTCGGCATCGGCCCAGCTCTTGATCACGTCCTTGGCGAAAGTGTTACCAGCCTCTGCTTTGTGCGCCACATCATGAAAGTAGTCGAACATCAGCAAGGTCTTCTTCAAACTTGCTGCTGCTACTGCTGCAACATCTTTGTCATCCAGCAAATCGATCAGTGGCTTGACGTTGTAACCGCCGACCATGGTACCGAGTAACTCGGTTGCCTTGGCCTTGCTGATCAATGAAACCGCAATATCCCCATGAGCAATGGCCGCCAGAAAAGAAGCTTTTACCTTTGCTGCATCATCAACGCCTGGCGGTACGCGATGGGTCAACAGATCCAGCAGAAAATTGGCTTCGCCAATCGGTGGATTCTTGATCAGCTCGATCACATCAGCAGTTTGCTGAGCTGACAGTGGCAACGGGGGAATGCCCAACGCAGCGCGTTCAGCAACATGCTTTCTATAAGCTTCTAACATGGTTTCCTCATAAGCAGGGGCGACTTGGCGCCGATTCCGCGTGAGCTGCGGAGCCGCGCAAGTGTAACATGCTCGCTGAAAAATCCAGCGAGCCGCATGCAATCCGAGGGTTATGTGTATAGATTAGATAGTCGGCGCACAAAATGCGTGCGCCGGAAATGCATCAACCCGAGGGCAGGAATTCAATCGGATAGCTGACAGTCAATGCATCCACATCACGTGGCGGGAAGTGGATCAACTTGATGCGAGCCACCAGTTTCTTTTCGAGTTCCGGATCCTTGAGATCGCTTGACACGATACGACAGCCCGTGACTTCGCCTGTGGGTGCAATGTTGATCTCAAGCACAACCTTGCCCTGCAGGTCAGGATTGTCACGCAACGCACGACTGTACAACGCGTAGACGGCACCTTTGTTGCTATCCAGTATTTGTCGAACTTCGCTTTCGTCACGACCACCTTTCTTGCCTGTGCCCTTGCGAGTTTCCGGCCCCATGCCAGCGCCGATATTGGAAGTCACTTGAGTAGTGTTGTGACCACCCAATGGTCCAGAGCCCGAGCCATAGCCACGCGATAGCCCGGCGCTATTGATGCCACCGCTAGTCGCACCAGTAGCCGACGTGATCATGTTTCGCTCTGAACGCGCATTGGTAACCGCATTCGTCAGGTTGTTCGCCTGCTGGGCTTTATCAAAAGTATTGTCACGAAGATCTTTCAGATCATCGAACACCTTCATGGCCTTCTCTGCTTTCTTTTTCGCCTCGACCTGTTTGTCGACAGGCTTGGGCTCTTCCTTCACCTTCTCAGGCTTCGGCTCTTCTTTCTTTTCAAGCGGCTTTGGCGGCGGTGGTGGCTTACGTTGTTCCAGCACTAGATTCACCACACGTTCTGGCAACGCAGCTGGCGCGGTATCGCGCTTTGGTGTTGGCAGAAAAGGAATCAACAAACCGATGATGGCGAAGACAATTAATGAATTGCGGACCACGCGACGAAAGCGTGCTTCGACCTCCTCCTTCGGAGACCAGGGCAAATCATATTGGCGGTAGTACATTGCTAGCATCGCACTATGCCCTTTCCTTTTCTAACACGGCCAGCGATACCTTGTTGAAGTTCGCCTGCGTGCAAGTAGCCATGATTTTCTTCAACACGTTATAGGGCAGATCTTTATCGCCCATGATGGTCACTTCGCGATCATTGGCGGAACCATCAGACTTGGTGGCACCCAATACCGTCGCCGCCTGTGAAGCCAACACTGCCTGCAATGAACTGACTACCGGTTCCGGCGATGAGGCAATCTCTTTGATCAATGCCACCGTCTTGCCATCCACCAGCAATTCATCCTTGGTTACCATTACCACCACTGTTTCATGTGGCTTCTTGTCCGAGATCGACTGCGGAATAACGATGCTCTTGGTATTCGGGATCAGATCCACATCCGAGGTGTGCACCAACAGGAACACCACCAGAATGGTGAGCATGTCGATGAACGGCACCAAAGCCATGTGGCTGTCGCCGCCATGCTGACGCTTACGATGGCGCTTGAGGCGATAGGGAATCATAGTGGCGCATCTCCGATCGATACTTGCGGGAAAAGCTCCGCACGATCGTATTGCTTGTCCTTGGGAATATATACTCGCAGCGTATCCATCGCCTGCACCAACGCATCATAAGAAATGTTTTGTTCAAGCAGAATGCTGGCATCCTGCTTCTCAGGATACTTGGACTTCACCAGTAACAAGTATTCAGCCAGACCGGCAAAATCAAAACCTTGCTCAGTGTTAGGAAAGCTCTTGAGCAATCCCGTGCCGCGATCATCGACATCAATCTTCGACTGGCGCAACACCACTTCCAGATTTAAACCTTGTGGCAAATCTGGAATAGCCTGCTGAGCAGCGGGAAAGTTCAGTTCCAAGATACTGGTCTTGGTGAATACCGCACTAAAGATCAGGAAGAACACCAGGATCACCATCATGTCGATCATGGGAACGACATTGAGATCATGGCGTCCGCGATAGCGCATGTGATTGCGCTTGACGCGACCGGATGCACTAGCTGACATGAGTTACATCATCCCGCGAGTAGAACCTGGACGACCACCCGCAGCAGGTGGAGGAACCGGACGTGTTGGCTGCGGCATATCACCGCCACCTTCTTCACGACGTTCAACAACAGAATTAAGGAACTTCACGGAAGCGATTTCCAGGCTGTCGATCAGCTTGGTGGTCTTTGCTTCCAGGAACATGTGGCTAAGCAGCAAGGTGATGGCGCAGATCAGACCCGATGCGGTGTTGTTCATCGCAACGGAGATACTGGCAGCCAACAGGCTGGCCTTTTCAGCGGGGTTTGCATTGGCAATCGAAGCGAAGGCCGAGATCAGGCCGACGATGGTACCTAACAGACCAGTCAACATGCCGATGTTAGCCAGGGCTGAAAGATAGTGAGTACGTTTTTCCATGCGGGGAATGATTTCCAGCATGCTTTCATCCATTGCTTTTTCAACATCTTCGCGACGGCGTGCGTGCGCGAGGCGTGCAATACCGTAGTTCAACACGGTGGCAATAGTTGCACTGGAAGCACGAGTGATTTCCAGCACCTTCTTGAAGTTGCCGGCACTCAGTGGCGGCACTACTTCTTCCCACAACGAACGATTCTTGGTGGTTTCAATCGTCAGGAAGATGGTGCGTTCGATAACAATCGACACACCGACGATAAAGATCAACGCCAGAGGGTAGAGGAAGAATCCACCACTCTTGAAGAACGTGACCACAAATGTATATAGCTCACCCACGATAATTTACTCCCCAAACACGGCCATGCATGACTGCAAACATTCTGACAAATTACAAATCAAGTCCGCGACGTAGCTCTCAATTGCCCGCGATAAATTTCACTTGCCCTGAGATTGCGGTGAAGACTGCGCACCATTACGGGTATTTGCATACCCTTTACCCGGCTGATCTTTATTAGATATCGCCTGGTAGTAATCTACTTCGCGTCGAAACACTTCGCGATCAACTGGAGCGAGTGCCTCGTCCAGCAAAGTATTGAATGGTTGCCCCGGCAGATTGCCAACATCTGCTTTCTTCCAAGGAACAATGTACAACACCTTTGGTAACTCCTTGCTACCGGTCACTCGCGTTGTATCCAATTCGAGACGATCACTGCTGCCCTTCACTGCAGGTGACATGGTTGCAGCATCCGATTTTATCGTCGCACTATTCTTTGCCTTGCCAGCACTGGATTTACTGCTTGATGCAGAAGCCTTCACTGGCTTTTCAGCAGGCGTATCGGCGATGGCAGGCAGCATAATACTGCTCAATGCACACAGCCCTATTAATGAGATGACCGGCGACAGCTTGGTATTCATTACTTGGTTCCTGCATTGGCATCAGCGGGAGCTGGCGTGGCTGCAGCATCAGGCGCAGGCGTTGCGGGTGCTGCAGGCTTTTTATTCACGCCCATGCGAGTGCGAATTTCCTTGATCCATCCTGCTATCTTGGTGTCTGGTGTCGGTACCAACTCTTGATAACGATCATAGTGAGGCAACGCCAGCTCAGGCTTTTGCAAATACAAATCGTAGAGTACCGCCAAGTTCAGATGAGCAACGGCATAGTTATCATCAGCGGTCAGCGCTGCTTGATACGATGCTTCCGCATCCTTGAACTTGCCGAGATTGCGCTGCGCAACACCCAGATAATTATTAGCAACAGCTGATTTTGCATCGCGCTCTACCGCATGCTTCAAGGCGCGTTCAGCTGCTTCGAACTGATTGGCCTTCAGATACATCATGCCTTCATTGATGTAAGGCACCGACAACGTTGGATAACTGGCTGCGATCTGCTCCAGCAGCAATGCACCTTCGTCCAATTTGCCTGCATACACCTGATTCATTGCGCGAGTAAATTTGCTCTGCGCTTCGGGTGGAATGATAGCTGGCGCTGGTGGTGCTACTGTCTCAGCGATTGATGATGCTGAAGATGCAGCCCCCTTGGCATTCTTTCCAGCCTTGGTCGTCGCAATAGATGACTGTGATGACGATTGAGATGATGACGAGTTCGCCGCACTGGATGAGCTTGACGAAGACTTCGCCGACGAAGCTGCTGAACTGCTTGCTTTGGAACTGCTGCTGGATGAAGCACGTGGCTTCACCGGCATATCATCTTCTGGCGGCGCAGATTTGCACGCTGCCAGAACGACAGCGCATAACATCAAGGCCGCGAAACGAAACTTACTGCAGGTGAGTGACATAGTCTTCGCTCACTTCAGTTTTTGCATAGCGGGCAGGCATGATCTTGGCCAATGCGGCATAACTCTTCTTCACCCATTCATCATAAACGCCATCAGCAGCGTGCTGCACATTTGCCTGATGCAACGCGATGGACTTTTCCTCAAACGGAATCGTCTGCTCTTCAAGCATCACGTTGTATTGCTCCAATGCATCCGCATCGAGCTTCTTTGGTCGTTCTGAATCCATCATGTCCTTTGCCATTCTGGCGTGCAGCTCAGCCATACCGTAAGTCGCTTCAGTGGTCACTTCTGCAACGTTGTAATCCAGAGCTTGACCATACAGTTTCAATGCCGCGTCTCTGGCAGCCAGCTTTTGCTTGATGGAATTCTTCAATGGCTGCGTTAAACGAATGGTATTGAAAACATCTATCTGCGGTTGAATGGTGACCATAAATGCGCGTGCAGCCAGATACTTGCTGCGCGGTGTACGTGCCGCACCTGCGGTGCGATCCGCCTGAACAATCTCTGCCAGCCAGCGATTACGCGCCGTATTGTCACGCGCCATCACGGCAAGATCCGCCAGGTTCTGACGAGCTTCAATACACAGATCGAACTGCTGCGGGAACTGCGCAACATAGGCAGCATAGTCATTCGCCGCCAATGTAATGGCTGATGCATTTCCTTTCTTCGCCGCAGCGCCATAAAGTTCCGCTGCTTGCCACAACGCTGAACGACGCACTTCTGCACTCTCTTCGCGACGCGCAGCAATGCGATCATACTCAGCAGCTGCCTCCAGGTTGCGACCTGATTGCTGATAGCCGACGGCAAGCTTCTTGCTGACTTCAGGCGCTAACTCATGGTTCGGATTACTGCGACGGAATTGTTCCAGCACTTCAATCGCACGCGGCCAGTTGTTGTCCTTGATCAACGCCGTCGCCGCATCGAACTGCGCGTTCGCAGCAATCTTCGAGTTCGGAGTCAGAGCGACAACACGCAGGAAATCATTGACGGCGGAGCCACTGTCGCCCGCCTGTTGCTTGGCTTCAGCTTGCTTGTAAATAGAAGCGGCAATGCGATCATTAATTGCATTCAAGTCAGGATCATTGGCTGCAAGGAAGGTGCGTACTTGTAAGTAAGCCTGTTCCGCTTCCACATAGCGGCCGCGGTCATATAACGAATGAGCCAAGAGTGTGGAAGCAGAACGGCGCAACTTTGGATCCGCCGGTGGCTTTCTCTCCAGCAACTGCTTCGCTACTTCAATCGTGCGATCAAATTCGTTTAACGCAAACAGATCTTCTGCAGCCTTGGTCAATACCTGCGCTGATTGCGGCTCATTGGGAAAGCTGGTCGCATACATCACCGCACTATCAATAAACTTGCGATGCCAGGTGGTCTTTGCTTCACCTGTTAATGTTGGCTCGAGTTTTTGATATGCAACCAGTGCGGCGTATCCTGCGGTGGCTGACTTGGCATGCGCCGGATAGTTGTATGCTGTGTATTCGTATTCCTTCGTTGCTTCAGCATACTTGCCCGCGTCAAACAATAACTCACCCAGCAGATAACGATTATTTGGAGCATTGCTATCTTCTGGAAATGAATCCAGCAAGCTGCGATACCAACGCGCCGCTGCAGCATAGTCTTCAGGCTTTTTATTCTTGCCAGCTTCAGCGTGATAGTACTGCGCCAGATCTTTCAAGTGACTCTTGATCTCTGTCACCACCTCAGGCGCTTCTTCACGCTTGCGGTTCGCCCAGAACGGTGCTGTGAACGCATAGCGAACCACAAACTCCTGCTTGGCTTCGAGCACCTTCGCAGCAAATCCACCCTTCTGATAGGCATCAATTGCGCGCGATTGCAGCGTCGGTGCCTGACGTGCATCAGGATGTCGAACGGAGAATGCGGTATAAGCTTGTGCAGCGTCCTGGTAGCGTTCTTTTTCCAGATATAACTTTCCAAGGCTGGAATAAAGCAGATAGCCATAGGCGGGATCGCCGCCGTGTTTGTTGAACATGGCAGCGACAGTGTTCGGACCTTCTTCATCAAACGCCATCACTGCCAGCACATGCAACGTGTCTTCTGACAACTCACGCTCAGGGCGCGACAATGATTTCGTGTTACGCATCGCGCCCTGACGCAACAACACCTTATCAAGTAACTTTAAAAACGCGTTGGCGCTTTCGTCTGAACGGCCCAGCTTGAACAATGCCCATCCCTGTTTATACAAACCTTGCTCATAAAACCCGGAGGCGGTATTACCATTGACCACGGCGGTATAGGCTTTAGCAGCGTCCGCATAACGCTTGTTACTGAATAGCAATTCACCACGGCGGAATTGTGCTTCGGTTAACCATTTCGAACTAGGATAACGAGCAACAAGACGATCCAGTGTAGCCAGCGCTTTCGGTATATCGCCCATTGCTTCGTAAGCACGCGACAACTGATACAACACTGCATCCGCAGTTGGATAATTGGGATAGGACTTCAGTAACCCTTCATACAACTCGATGGATTCCTTCAATGTCTTGGTATCCATCTTCTCCGGATCAGCGGCCTGCGAGCCTTCGTTCACTTCGACGTTCAAGTCGCCTAAGCGACGCATTGCCTCTGCTTTCAGCTTAGGGTTGGGGTTCTGAAGTTCCAGAAAGTGACGATAAGCGTCAGCAGCTTGTTCCTGTGTTGCAGTGTCGGCGGGACGCGGCATAACTTGCTCGGTCTTGCCGTTCAAGTCCTTCAGTGTTTGAGTTGCCTGTTGGGTTTTCTTTTTCGCCAACGCGTCCTGGCCAGACAATAAAACCAGCGCAATTAATGCAGTAAGTCGAATTGAATTTTTCATTTGGCAGCTCCTGTCGATGGAGCAGCGGGTTCTTCGTCTGTGCTAGGCGATACCGGACTAGGTGATGCGGGCGCGTCAGTGGCAGGAGTCGGCTCCGTGGCTGCGCCGCCTGCCTTACTACTGTCATCACTTAAATCAATTTCTCCGCCGGCGTCAGCAGGCTCAACGCCAGATGTCGCAGCATCGCCGGCTTCGGGCGCAACATGTTCAGGCGTCGCTGTCGCATCACTGCTACTTGGTGCTGCCACTTTAGCTGCAGGTCGCTGAGCATCGGCAGCACGATCGTAAATTGACGCCAATGCGTATTGAGCCTGCAGTGTGTACTGCGACAAGCGATCCTTCTGCTGTTGCAGCTGCGTACTGGCCAATCGCGCAAGGTAGTCGCTCTGTGCCTGATCGGTATCCAGGCAACGACCGAGCATGGCTTGCAAGCGAGGTGTCAGCTCCTGAACTCGACGGGCAAACTCTTCGTTACGCTGCGGCACCGTATCGCGAGCACGTCCAACCAATGTATAGCGACGTCGTGCTTCCTTGGTGGCTACCGCAAGCTCTCGCACTTCTTTCTGTTCGCGCCATAAACGGGCTTTGAAGCTGGCGCTCATGTTCCAGTAAAGCACACCTTTCATCAGACGGATCTTGTCCATCTGTTCGATGGCTTGAGGATCGCCGCTGGCATTCTGCTCGGCCGCTTCTTTTACACGCATCACTCGCTGCCACGCTTCCTGCTCTGTAGCAGTAGCAAGCGACACCACATCTTCATTGCGTTCGATTTCTTTCAGGCGCGTATCAAAGTCGAGCACCTTGTTCTCAAGACCATCCATATCGACATCATCCAGTACCTTCTTCATCGCCTCGGTACGACGTTCATAAGCAATCTTGCGGGTGTCTACCATGTTCTGGAAGGCATCGAGATTCTGCAACCACTCTTCAAGGTTGTGGCGCATCACTCTCAAATCCCTGAAGTTTTTCAGTGCCTCCTGGAAGGCATTGGACGCGAGCAGATCGTATAGATAGCGTGTCTCTGGTGCGTCCGGCAGGTTACGCAACTGCCAATACCAGCCCGCTTCTTCACCTTCTTTCTCGTTCGCCAATACAGTGCCGATCAACCCACCGCCTTGAATGGAATTGATGG
>DATAHE010000142.1:0-1780 GCA_036263355.1 Steroidobacteraceae bacterium
CAGAGTCATGGCAACCATACTGGATCAATATGCACGCTGTTGTACCAGCCAGGCATAATCAATGTGAGTAGTTTCAGGCAATGAAGGTGACACCATCAACCGCAGAAGAATTGAGAAGCATATGACAAACCACGATGCAACGATCAACGATGTTTCTGACACCGCACTTTGGGTCGCTTACTACCGCGCAAAGGAGACAACGCGGGCCGATGCGCTATTTCAGGATCCCTTGGCGCAGGTATTGATAGGTGAGCGTGGTAAAAAGATTGCGGAACACATGCAATCAACATCGAAGTACACCGAGTGGTCAGTGGTTATCCGGACGGTGATCATTGATGATTATATAAATACCCTGATCAAGGAAGGCATTGATACGGTAATCAATCTTGGTGCTGGCATGGACACACGACCGTATCGTATGGCGCTGCCGAAGACATTGCGTTGGATTGAAGTGGACTATCCACATATCATTGCCCACAAAGACAATATTCTCAAATCTGAAGTACCGACCTGCCAACTGACCAGAATCGCGGCCGACTTGTCGAATGACAATGAAAGAAGAAAGTTACTTTCTGATTTGTCCGGTCAATGCACAAAAGCATTGGTCATCACCGAAGGCGTCGTTCCGTATCTGACAGAAGATCAGACCGCAGCACTGGCTCGCGATCTTCACGCACAACCAAATTTCATTCACTGGATTACCGAGTATTTTTCGCCAGAAGTGTATCGCTATCTGCAAGACAGGCGTCAATCAAAGAAAATGCAGAATGCGCCCTTTCAGTTCTTTCCCATTAACTGGCTCGGTTTCTTCGAACGCAATGGATGGCGACCTAAGAAAATTCGCTACACCTCAGAGGAATCGTTACGACTTAACCGATCCGTACCGATGCCGTGGTTCGCTTTCCTGTTCATGCTGTTCGCAAGCAAGGCAATGGTTGAAAAATCAAGGAAGATGACGGGTTATATTCTTTTTGAGAAGGCAAAAAGCTGAGTACAGTGGCAATCCGCAAAAGCACTTCAATATGAGCAGCTTGTTGCAAAAACAATCCGAGCGGAGATGCAGTGTGACATCGATTTAAAACTGTCAAAAACAGGAGGTTTTTGCAGAGCCTATAGGGACATATTCGCGGCGCTTTTGAAATTGATGTCGCATGCATAAACAGCAAGGATGTTGGTGAAATTAGGTGTTTCAACTGGTTGCTAATGCATCGCACCCTTAATGCCATCAATGATGTATTGAACTGCCAGTGCAGCAAGGATGACGCCAAACAAGCGGCTGATGACGTTGGCGCCAGTGACACCCATCACCCGCATCATCGGACCGGTTAATCGCATGGTGACCCATGCGATGAGCAAGACAACTAACATCGCAAGCATCTGGCCGAAGAACAACGTCCACGATAACTGTGACTCACCAAATGCCAGCATGATGGTGGCCATCGCACCCGGCCCGGTCATTAAAGGAAATGCGAGTGGGAATACAGAAATATCATGTCGATGTTTCACCTCATCGGCCTCGCCGGCAGTGGTGCTGCGAATCGGCGAAGAGCGCGCGAACACCATGTCCAGTGCGATAAGAAACAACAACACACCGGCGCCAATACGGAATGCACTGAGACTGATACCCAGCGCCTGTAGCAGTCGCGCACCGACTAGCGCGAAGACAATGCAAATGGACGCAGAAACGGCCACTGCTTTTGCGGCAATCTGGCGGCGATGCTCATTTGAAAAGCTCTGCGTCAGCGCTGCAAATGCAGGCACCAGCGACAGCGGCTCCACA
>DATAHE010000143.1:0-3161 GCA_036263355.1 Steroidobacteraceae bacterium
GTGGTGCCATGGACCTGGTCGCAGGTGTAAAGAAGGTCGTGGTAGTGATGGAGCATTGCGCCAAAGACGGCAGCGCGAAGTTTAAACCTCGTTGTGAACTGCCTTTGACAGGTGCCAACGTAGTGGACATGCTGATTACCGATCGGGCGGTATTTTCGCGCCCCAATCGCCAGTCAACGTTCGAGTTGATCGAGCTTGCGCCCAATGTCACGCGAGATGAAGTGGTTGCTAGAACCACCGCCGACTACTGCATCAAAAGCTGAGTATGTAGCGCACCTCAGCATGACTCTCTCGCAAAGAAAGCCATCGCATTTTCTAAAATGTTTGCGTTCCTTCTTGACCAGCTGAAGTTCACGCTTCAGCTGGGGCCGCTTCGCTTGCCTGACCACCGATGGCCTTAAAACAACAGGAATATCTTAGAAATAATTGACAAGTGGATCCAAGCCAGCAAAGCCGGTTATGACTTCTGTGTAATCGGGATCCCCGTCGTCAAGAATGGCGACTGTGTGTAAACCGGAAATACTGCCGGTGGACCAAATGTTTCTTATTGCGCCATTCTGTGGTGAAACTACTTTGGTGGCTCCCGTTGCTACGTCGTAAAGCGCATAGTTATAGGTGGTTCCGGAGATAGTAATAAAGCGGTTGACACTTTTAACGAGATATATCCCATCGTCTCCATAGTTCCAGGCATGTCGTGAAGAGTTCCATACCAGTTTGTTGGTCTGCACAATCATCACGGTTCCATCAAGCAACAAGTTGGTAAAGCCTGAAACATCTATATTACCCATGAAACCAGTACTGGTATAAATTTGGGATGAACGCCCCGCTAAAAAGTTACCACTACTGCAAGGAAGGAAGAAATTACTTCCAACTTGAAGACCTGCCGCAAGCTGGTCGATACTGCCACTGAGGTTGTCATTCTCAATACCGGTGGCATGTGCGATTCGGTGTACAACCTTTTCCATGTAGTAATCGCTGTACATCGCGAGTTCCATATCCTCATACAGTGGATCTCCCGCCGCGACAAGGAGGAGATAACCTGCGTCAGAATATGGCGTGTGACGGTTCAAGTACACCGCATAGAGAGCCTGTACAACGGCTACGTTGCCCACGCCATAGCCACCTAGGGAAGCCGTCGCCATGGGAGGGACTTCCACTCGGTGAAGAGATGACCACGCCTTCCCGTTATCCCAATTGAAACTGTAGCTTACGGGTGCTGTCAGAGATGAGGCGGTGGGCAATGATAGAATTGCAGCTGACGAAGAAAATGGAGAAAAATCAGCCCAATCATAGGCGCCATGAGGCTGTGGGAATGGGCAATCCCAGATAGTGACCGCAGGTGGTGGAATGTGCGTAGTGTACCAACTGGCTGCCATCGAGGGCACAGTAATTAGAGACAGCACAACACCTGCGTAAAGCATTCGAGCTTTAACTCCAATTGATTTCAGTATCGATTTCTTCATGTGTGAAAACCCTTTTGTTGACGACTAAACAGTAAGGAATGGTTGTCGATATTGAGCAATGACTTTTCGAGTATCGCTTGCTACGGATACGGGTGAGTACCGGTCGGTAAGGGATAAATCGGACCAGTAAATTGTTTTATCTGACAGTAGAATCTAACGACGTAATTTGAACATTGGCCGTTGTTCTGATCTGCGTTAATACAAACCAATCCTTTGTTATCGAACTCAGCCAATCGATCGATGGGCCCTTGCTCAAAGATTAATTTGTTACCAACTTTATACCCGGCCTGTATCCCATCCGGTGATGCACATAAGCCTTTGAAGTCTCTACGCAACTCCCAGTCACCAGAGTAACTAGGATCATCGTTGTCCTGCCATGCGGTCCACCGTCCATTACAGTGGTATCGTGTTTGATAATTCTGGCAGCGCCCACTGGGCTGATCCGCGTTCAGGCACACCAGACCATCTTGCAGGTTAAATCGATTGAACTTGTCCGGAAAATCATTGGTGCTAATGACGATGCCGCTATCGACGCGACGTGCAGAAAGAGAAACAGGGTTGCTGCAATAGAAGAGTGGGTAATGAATTTTCAAATCCGCGAGCGTCTCAGATTCCTGGTAATCGCCAGGACTATCAGGAATATCCATGTTGACCCAACGGTAATCGCTGTCAGGATAATTGTTAGCTGGCATGACCCCAGCGGTCCTGATGTCCTCAATGTCATTCCTGATTGATGGAATCAGTGTGCTGCCTTCCGCATCCAGAACCGCTGGTGTCGTTGACTTCGATCCAATCGAGTGGCATCCGGCTGCACAGATGTCTGCTACGTTATTGCGTTTGACTATGCGGTCCCAGTCAGGGAAAGGATTCTGCGCCGAAGGCATGCCCGTATTAGTGGCATCAGCAGGGAAGCTGCCTATCGAGTGGTAGCGAGCTGCAACAGTATCATGGCCATCATTGAGCAGACCGAATTGTGCCAACACAGGCGCTATTGCAGGCGAGGCAATGTAAGGGCCGGCTACATGACATCCAACACATAGTAGCGGTGAGGTTGTCCGGGTGGAATTTGTGTTACTACCGCTTCCAGAAGTGGTAGTAACCAAGCTGAGGTTAAATGGCGTAGTCCAATAGTCATCTGCGTTCGAGGCGAATGGTGAACCAATATCGGCGAAAATGACAGGATCGGTGCCAGGAGCAGGATGAAGTCGAGAATCTTTTGCTGCAAAAAAACAAGTCGAGCCGCTGTCCTTGTTATGAATAAGCAACTCGATGCTTGTTGCGGTGAAGCCATCTTCACGCAAGTGACGGCACGCAAAAACTAGATCAACTTTTGGCTCAAGTCGTGCATGACCCACCGTATCATTCTCACTATTAAATACCAGACCGTCATTACAATTGAGCGAAGGCACGTCAGTCGCGGCAAACCCCAACTCGTCTTCGCAAGCCGATGCATACCTGGCGACCGTGCTAATGTCAACGGCTGCTGCGCAAGTCAAAGAAACCAGTGCCAATGAGAGCGCCGCCAATCGACATATCGTTCTTTTCATGATGTAAAGCCCGGAGTGTTCGTAAACAATTCGTGTCATTGGTGGACGCGACGACATCGGCCAATTTATCGGCCATGCGTTGTCATGCGTGGCCACTACACGATGCCCAATCTTTCGATATGGACATCGTTGTTGATTCATGGTCATTCTG
>DATAHE010000144.1:0-4599 GCA_036263355.1 Steroidobacteraceae bacterium
CTTCGTATTGCTCAAATCCGTTCGCACTGAGAACGGACTGACACGCCAGCTGCATCGCATAGCTGTCGTCCTGATTCGGTAACACCGGCTTCTGGTGATAGAAGGCGGTACCCGGCTCCAGCGTCAATTGATAGTGAGACAGATGCGTAGGCTGCAATGCGATGGCAATTTCTATGTCCGTTCTTGCTTCAGAAATCGTCTGCCCTTGCAGTCCGTACATCAGGTCCAGATTGAAGTTATCAAATCCGGCGCGCTGGATTTCCTGCACTGCGCCTTTGATTTCATTTGCGCTGTGAATGCGTCCCAGCTTGCGCAAATGTTCATCGTTAAAACTTTGCGCACCGAGTGAAATTCGATTGATGCCTGCGGCGCGATACGCTGCAAATTGACCGTGCTCAATCGTGCCCGGATTTGCTTCAAGCGTTATTTCGATATCGGGCGCGAACACAATCTTGCTTTTGATACCGTTCAACAAGGTGGCAATCGCATCGGGACTGAACAAACTCGGTGTGCCACCGCCCATAAAAATGGAAACCAGCGGTAAATTGGGCCTTCCCTGCAAATCAAGCGCAAGGTCCTGCAACAAGGCTTCGACATAAGCCTGTTCAGGAATCTGTGTGGGCGCCTTGTGCGAATTAAAATCGCAATACGGACACTTGTGCACACAGAACGGAAAGTGCACATACAGTGATAAGGGCAGTACTTGCAGCATGAAGCAATGAGTCTTGTAGTCATTCCGCCGCAAACAGATGCGGCATTCGCAATTATCGGGATTCGCTTGCGCGCAACAAGCTTATCAGTTGCTGCAATGCCTTGGCACGATGACTCAATTGATTTTTTAGTTCAGCAGAAATCTGCGCAGAGGTCTGCTGATACTCCGGCAGCCAGAAAATAGGATCATAACCAAAGCCGCCCTCACCCAGGGGCGCACGAGTAATGCTGCCTTCCCACGTTGCCTCACAACACAAAGGATGTGGATCATCAATGCTGCGGACGTAAGCAAGCGCACATTTGTATCGGGCCGTACGTAAGTGTTCGGGAACGTTGCTCATTACCGAGAGCAACTTGTTCAGGTTGTCTTCGTCACTGGCACCTTCACCTGCATAGCGTGCTGAATAAATTCCTGGCGCGCCATGCAACGCATCGACTTCGATCCCCGAGTCATCGGCAATCGCTGCAAGACCAGACGCCTGCGCTGCATGTCGCGCTTTGATCAATGCGTTCTCCATAAAGGTCACCCCTGTCTCTGCCACTTCGTCACTTGTGAATTGCGATTTGGGCAGCACTTCCATGTTTAGCGGTGAGAGCAATGCCTGCAGCTCACGTATCTTTCCCTTGTTGTTGGTAGCCAGAACAATACGCATATTAATTTCGAGCCTTCTTCCAGGGCCTGGATCTAGTATCTCGCCGTGAGCATGGCGGTCTCATTTGCAAAGAAAAACAGCCAAAAAAAACAGCTTTTAGTCTGCTGCGCGACTGCTACAACGATCAAATGCCAATAACCGTTACAACGCTACGCATGCGTTTAAATATCACCGTTCAATGCTTCCAGCTGCAATGCATGCAATTGATTGATGCCCTGCACTGCGAGGTTCAGCAACTCATCCAGCTCGTGACGATGAAACGCATGGCCTTCTGCCGTGCCCTGTATCTCCACGAATGCGCCACCGTTATTCATCACCACGTTCATGTCGGTTTCAGCATTGGAGTCCTCTGCGTAATCCAGATCAAGCACCGGCTGTCCCGACCAGATACCAACCGAAATGGCTGCAATCTGTGCGTGAATTGGATTGTTCTTGATCGAACCTTTACGCAGCAAGGTGTTAATGGCATCAGCCAGTGCAACGTAACCACCCGTGATTGCCGCAGTACGCGTGCCGCCATCGGCCTGTAGCACATCGCAATCAATAGTGATGGTGCGCTCACCAAGGGCTTTCAGATCAATCACCGCGCGCAATGCACGACCGATTAATCGCTGAATTTCCTGCGTGCGACCCGTCTGCTTCCCCTTGGCTGCTTCGCGTTGCGTGCGAGTGTGAGTGGAGCGCGGCAGCATGCCGTATTCCGCTGTCACCCAGCCCTGACCCGCACCACGCAGAAACGGCGGCACCGTCTCCTCCACGCTCGCAGTGCATAGCACTCGCGTGTTGCCAAACTCAACGAGTACCGACCCTTCAGCATGACGGGTAAAACCACGTGTCATTTTGACAGCACGCAGTTCGTCGCTGCGTCGACCGCTTGGACGCTTGTGAGAGGAAGTAGTCATGACAGGACCTTTAAGTTTTTAGAACCGAATTAAACGTGGCGAGCGCAGAAGTTTTGAGATCGGTTCTAGTTGGAAAGCCAGCGCAAGGAGACTGCGGAGGTGTTATCACTGTAAGGCGAAGAGGCCGTCGTGGCGCGCTTGCCCAAGGCCTCCAGTGCTGTCTGCAACGAGCTTTGATCGCGCGTAAAACCGCTGACATCATCATCCTTGAGATTGCACCACACTCCATCTGAACACAGCAGTAACAGATCATTGGGCTGCAATATCTTGCGTCCTGATATGGTCATCTCTGGAACAGACGGGTCTCCGCCCAGGCAGCACTCGACGAAATTACGCATGGGATGACCTTGAATTTCTGCCTCGGTGATCTTGCCTTCACGCAACAGCAATTCAACGTGACTGTGATCACGCGTGCGCTGGACAATGGCATTGTGGCGAATGTGGTAGACGCGACTGTCACCGATATGTGCTGTATAGGCATTGCCTTCCTGGACCAGACACATGGCGCAGGTCGCACGCGGACGTGAATCGACTGACTGATCACTGCCCAGAGTCACCACTTCATCATGAGCGCGACTGAGCACCATGTGCATGAAGCCCAGCGGGTCAAACAAGGGGTGCGTTTGCTTGGTGAAAGCTTCACCGATACTTTTCAACGCGGTTTCGGCGGCGCGACTGCCATCGGAATGTCCGCCCATGCCATCCAGCACAATAAGTAACGCAGCGTGTTCGGTTTTAAAAATACCGACACGGTCCTGATTATCTTCGCGATCACCGATCAAACTGACTTGTGCCGTCTCGATTTGCAATTGACGCTCCGAAGCAACGCGACAGAAGTGCTGTTACACTTCGTTCATTCCGCGCACTTTATATCAGTGCGAGTTCAAGCGAAACAGCGATTTAACGTACATTGTTTTTGCTTGCCGGAACCCCTTTTCCAAGTTTCCATTTCCAAGTTTAAAGGGCACCAAATGATCCGCAGCATGACCGGCTTTGCACGACGCGAACAGCAAGGCGATTGGGGAACGCTGGTGTGTGAACTGCGTACCGTCAATCATCGCTTTCTGGAAGTGTCACTGCGTCTGCCCGAAGAGCTGCGTTCACTGGATAGCGATCTGCGCCAGGTACTGGCAGCCGGGCTGCGACGCGGCAAAGTCGATGCCAGCATCTACCTGAAGACCTCGACCGCACCGACGCAGTTGAATGAAGTCAACGCCGACGTGCTGCGAGCACTACAACAGCGCATTGCCGATGTTCGTGCTGCGGTAACGGCCGATGCGCCCATCAATCCTTTAGACATCTTGCGTTGGCCCGGTATATTGAAAGAGGGCGAACGTGACATCAGCCCGCTGCTCTCTGCAACAACTGCGTTGGTCAAGAACACTTTGGAAGAATTGAACGGCATGCGTACACGCGAGGGTTCACGACTGCACGAACTGATTGCGCAACGTTGCGATGGCATTGCGGCACAAATCCAACTGGTCAAAACCCGGCTGCCCGAGATCACGGCGCGTCAGCGTGAAAAATTGCAATCACGACTCGCGGCATTGAATGTCAGCGTGGATCAGGAACGACTGGAGCAGGAACTGGTGCTGTTTGCACACAAGATGGATGTGGATGAAGAACTGGATCGTCTTGCCAGTCATCTCACTGAAATTCGCGCCGCTATTGCCTCCACCGAACCTGCTGGTCGCCGTCTCGACTTCTTGATGCAGGAATTGAATCGCGAAGCGAATACCCTGTCGTCCAAATCTCAGGATACCGATACCACTCGCGCCGCCGTTGAACTTAAAGTGCTGATTGAGCAAATGCGTGAACAGATTCAGAACATTGAGTAAGCAATAGCTACATTATTCCGCCACGCAACCGATCCTGTTACCCATGAGTGCTAACACAATCCACGGACACCTCTATGTCGTCGCCGCACCATCAGGCGCAGGCAAGACATCACTGGTGCGTGCGTTGCTGGCGCAGGTACCCAGCGCACGCTTTTCGATTTCATACACCACGCGCCCGCAACGTCCAACGGAACAGCACGGTAAGGATTATTTCTTTGTTGATAAAGCAACCTTCGAGAGCATGGTCGCTTCCGGCGAATTTTTGGAGCATGCGCGTGTATTCGACAACTATTACGGCACGTCTAAAGCACAGGTAAAAAATCTGTTGTCGCAGGGAGCTAATGTCATTCTTGAAATCGACTGGCAAGGTGCACAGCAGATCCGTCGTGTCATGCCCGAATGCCGCAGTATCTTCATATTGCCGCCATCACGCGAAGAACTGGAACGCCGGTTACGCGGTCGTGCTACGGACGATGATGCAGTCATTCAACGTCG
>DATAHE010000145.1:0-8773 GCA_036263355.1 Steroidobacteraceae bacterium
GCGAGCTGCGGGATTGACGTCGAACACCACACATTGATGCTGGTTACGCATCAGGCGTCGAACCATGTCAGCGCCCATTCGACCTAAACCGATCATGCCCATTTGCATATGGAGTCTCCCGTTGAACAAAGCTCATTTTGCCTGATGAAGCGAGGAAAGCTGGATTAGCGCATCTTCATCAATAACCACACACACGGCCGCCATTTCTCTTTACAATCGCGCCCTTGTACCCGCGATACAAGAATACGTTACGACAAATCGATGTCCACTTTATTCCCAAAAACCCGGCTCATTGCCCTGCTGATCAGCGTCTTTCTGCTTAATGCCTGCAGCTGGATGGACCCATTTCACTGGTTTACCAGCAAGGAATGCGTGGACAAAAGTTCGGACTATTTGACGGTGGAAGATCACGCACCCCTGGCCATTCCACCAGGTTCCGACACTCCCGACCGTCGTAATCTGTTTGTTATCCCCGAAGGCAAGCGCAATGATGTGAAGGGTAAGTGCCTCGACAAGCCACCCAGCTACTTCGGCAATGCCGCGCGCGTCGCCGCATCACCCGAAGAAACCATTGCAGACTGGGCACAAGCCTGGGCAGATCGCAATGTGGACAGCGTTATCTCCATGTATTCATCGCAGTACGGCAGCTTGGGCGCGGTGACATCGCTGGAGCAACGTCGCACTGAAATCGCAACCGGCGCACTACCTGATGGCCGCGTTCGTGGTCTGAAGGTCAGTTCGCTGGATAACGATCGCCGTCTGGCCAAGTTCAATCAAACCTTCGGTGGTACGCAAGTCAGCAAGGAGATTACGCTGATTCGCGAAAGCGGCATGTGGAAAATCATTGATGAGAAAGTGATCACGGCCAAGTAAGATTCCGCAGTAATATAAATTTCCTTTGTTGCCAGCGATAAGGAGTGCCCGTGAGCGATCTTCCCATCAGCGCCGCAACACCTTCGCCCCGGCTGTATCGCGGCCACATTCGCGAAGCCATTGTTGATCGTCTGGAGCGGCGTCTCGGCCGCAATCTGGTTACCGCATCGCGTCGTGATATCTACGACGCACTGGTGCTGGCGGTTCGCGAAGAACTCACTGATCGCTGGCTGGCCACATGGCGTCGCGCCAATGCCGCACATGTCAAACGCGTGTGTTACTTCTCCATGGAGTTTTTGCTCGGCCGCAGCTTGATCAATGCCATCTCTTCCTTGCCGCCTTTGGTGCTGGCCGAAACACGCGAAACATTGCGTAGCATGGGCCATGATCTGGATGCGATTGCTGGCGAAGAAGAAGATCCAGGATTGGGTAATGGTGGTCTGGGTCGATTGGCTGCGTGCTTTCTCGATTCATTGGCCACGCTCGGATACGCAGCGATTGGCTATGGCATTCGCTATGACTACGGTATTTTCCAGCAGCAGATTGCCCGCGATGGTTCACAACGCGAACTCGCGAGCTCGTGGCTGCAATGGCAAAATTTCTGGGAGAGCGGTCGTGGCGGTGTGCGCTATCGCGTGCGCTTTGGTGGTCATTGTCAGTCAGAACGCAATTCTGCCGGTCGCATATGTCATCACTGGATTGATACGCAGGATGTGTGGGCCATTGGCTATGACTTTCTGATTCCCGGCAATCAAACCCCCACCGTGAATCACCTGCGGCTGTGGTCGGCGGAAGGCATTACGCCATTTCGCATCGAGTACTTTAATTCAGGCAATTATGCCGCTGCAGTGGCGGAACAGATTGACGCAAAAAATCTGTCACGCGTGCTGTATCCCGATGACACCACTCCACAAGGAAAAGAACTGCGCTTCAAGCAACAGTATTTCTTTGTCAGTGCATCGTTGCAGGACATGCTGGCACAGCATCTTGCCAATGGCAGTTCATTACATGAATTGCCGAAGCTGGTGGCCATTCAATTAAACGACACGCATCCAGCACTGACCATTGTTGAATTGATGCACTTGCTGGTCGATGATCATGCATTGGAATGGAGTGACGCGTGGGATATCACGCGACGAACCTGTGCCTATACTAACCACACCTTGCTGCCCGAGGCACTCGAAACCTGGCCAGTACATTTGTTCGAGCGCTTACTGCCACGTCACTTGCAGATCATCTATCAGATCAATCGTGACTTTCTGGAACAGGTGAGTCTGCGTTATCCCAATGACATGGATCGCCGTCGTCGCATGTCGTTGATCGAAGAAAATGGGGATCGACGCGTACGCATGGCTTATCTATCAGTGGTGGGTAGCCATCAAGTAAATGGCGTGGCCAAGCTGCATTCGCAATTGATGCGCGAAACCATCTTCCGTGACTTCGCGGAACTGTGGCCGGATAAATTTACCAATGTAACCAATGGCATCACGGTGCGCCGCTGGTTGAAGCAAGCCAATCCTGGTTTGTCACAACTACTCACTGAACATCTGGGCAGCGCCTGGGAAAATGATCTGGAAGAACTGGAGCGATTGAAGTGGGCTGCTGAGGACGCGAACTTCCGCCAGCGCTTTCGCGAGATCAAGCAACAAAACAAGAATCGTCTTGCACAGACTATTTCGGAACTGATTGGTGTGGATGTTGATCCGCGATCGTTGTTCGATGTGCAGGTAAAGCGTATTCATGAATACAAGCGTCAGCTGCTGAACTTGTTGCATGTCATCGTGCGTTATCAACGCATTCTGGATAATCCGCAAGCCAGCATCGTGCCGCGTACTATCATCATTGCGGGCAAAGCTGCGCCGGGCTACGTCATGGCGAAAGCCATGATCAAGCTCATCAACAATGTGGCACATGTTATCAATGGCGATGTGCGTATCGGCAATAAGCTGCGTCTATGCTTCCTGCCGGACTACGACGTATCGCTGGCGCAGGAGATCATGCCTGCTGCTGACTTGTCCGAACAGATTTCCACCGCAGGCATGGAGGCATCTGGCACCGGCAATATGAAGTTGTCACTCAACGGAGCGTTGACTATCGGCACGCTGGATGGCGCCAACATAGAAATTAAAGATGCCGTGGGTGATGAGAATATATTTATCTTTGGTATGAACACTGCCGAAGCGGTGCAGTTGCGTGCGCAAGGTTATTCACCCATGCACTTCGTCAATCAACACGCTGAGTTGAAACGCGCGATTGAGTTGCTCGATTCCGGTTACTTCACACCCGACAATCTTGCCGATGCAAAGATTGTGACGGATCGTCTGTTGAGTGACGGCGAACATTTTCTGGTGCTAGCCGATTTCGCGTCCTATCTCGCCGCGCAAGAAAAGGTTGATACGTTGTATGCAGATCAAGAAGCGTGGAGCCGCAAAGCGGTGATCAACACATTGAGCATGGGGCCGTTCTCCAGTGATCGCAGTATTCGCGACTATGCGGATCGCATCTGGAATATCAAGCCGGTGCTGTGATGGGTAAGTGACTACGATGTTGTCACGGTGCCATAGTCATTCCCGCGAAGGCGGGACTGCGTAGGCAGGATGCCGAAGCGAACACTGGCTATGCCGGTGGCCCTTCGGGCGAACGGCACGACGTCGTTCGTAATCCAGTAAAACCCGTTCACCCTGAGCTTGTCGAAGGGTTCATCAAATATAATGAATGGTTCGACAGGCTCATCATGAACGGAATTTATTTCACTAAATTCCCGCCTGCGCGGGAATGACGATGTGAAGTTCTGATGTATTTGTTAAAGGCTACTTCGTTTCTACGAGTGCCTGATCATTGAAGTGGAGTTGATGTGAGTCTTTATTCCGATGCCTGCAAATTTATTCCTGGTGGTGTGAATTCACCGGTGCGTGCCTTTCGCGGTGTGGGTGGTGAACCCATCTTCATCTCACGCGCCAGTGGCGCTTACATATTCGACAACAATAACAAGCGATATATCGACTATGTAGGATCGTGGGGCCCGATGGTGCTGGGGCATGCTCACCCCGAAGTCATTAAGACCGTGCAGGAACGCGCTGCATTGGGATTGTCGTTTGGTGCGCCGACTGAAATTGAAACCGAACTTGCTCAACTGATTTGCAAGTTGATGCCATCGATTGAAATGGTGCGTATGGTGAGTTCCGGTACTGAAGCCACCATGAGCGCGATTCGCCTGGCGCGTGGTTACACCGGTCGCGACGTGATTGTGAAGTTTGAAGGTTGTTATCACGGCCACTCGGATTCGCTTCTCGTAAAGGCAGGTTCGGGTGCATTGACCTTTGGCGTGCCGACATCGCCCGGTGTGCCTGCGTCATTCGTCGCACACACATTGACACTTAATTACAACGACAACGAGCAAGTCGAAAAAGTATTCAAGGAAATGGGCGACAAGATCGCCTGTGTGATTGTCGAACCCGTTGCAGGCAACATGAACTGCGTTCCGCCCGGAACTGGATTTCTGAAAACACTGCGCAAGGTTTGTGATCAATATGGATCAGTGCTGATATTCGACGAGGTAATGACAGGCTTTCGTGTTGCATTGGGTGGTGCGCAGGCGTTGTACAACACCAAGCCTGATCTTACGACGCTAGGCAAGATTGTTGGCGGCGGCATGCCCGTGGGTGCGTTCGGTGGCAAGCGCGCGATCATGGAAAAGCTGGCTCCATTGGGTCCCGTGTATCAGGCAGGTACTTTGTCAGGTAATCCCGTTGCGATGTCAGCTGGATTGAAGACGCTGGAATTAATCATGAGTGATAAGGATTTTTACACAAGGCTTTCACAACGCACGCAGCAACTGTTGAATGGCTTGAACGCTGCGGCACGCGATGCGCAGATTCCATTTGTTACCACATCAGTGGGTGGCATGTTTGGTTTGTATTTCAATGTGGCTGACAAGATCGAAACATATGCAGATGTGATGCGCAGTGACGCAGAGCGCTTCAAGAAGTTCTTCCACTTGCTGCTGGATGATGGTGTGTATCTCGCGCCTTCTGCATTTGAAGCAGGCTTTGTATCCATTGCGCACACTGAGCAGGATATTAATGACACGGTTGCAGCGGCTGCACGCGCATTTGCGAAGTTAAAGTAAGTGCCTGCTCCCCTCGCCCCTTAAGGGAGAGGGGTTGGGGGTGAGGGGTGTAAGTAATCCAATCGCCCGGTAGCTGAAGACAAAAATTTATCGCCTCGAGTCGATGTCCGTTCACCCTGAGCTTGTCGAAGGGTTCATTAAATGTAATGAATGGTTCCCACATCGATAGACTAGCGCTCACCATGAACGGATTAATTAATAGAGTTATTGCTGAATGAATCCCCGTCCTCTCGTTGTTCGTTTCGGTGCGCTTGGCGATATGGTGTTGCTCACCACCCTGATTCGTCACTTGCATCAGCGCTTCAATCAACCTGTTGACATCGTTTCCTCTGGTCCATGGACACGTCCATTGCTTGAAGGCCAGCCTGGTGTGGGTGAGATATTTGTTATTCGCAGTCGCAACCTGCCGTACTGGCTCAACCCGGAACAACAACAGCTCGTAGCAGCCTTGCGCAAACGCGGTGCGGGTCCAACATGGCTGTGCGATTACTTTCATCGCGAAAAGACGCAATCGCTTCTTCGACGCGCCGGATGGACGCCACAACATTGGTGCGAGCAATTCAATTTGCCTGATCTGCATAGCAAACATTTCTGCGATCTATGGTTGCGCTTTGCGTATCGCAATCCACCAATTATTGGCGGTGAAGATCTGCCATGCAATGCAACGGACGCATGGCCGAGTTTGCAACTTACCGAACAACAGCGACAACAAGGCATGCAATGGCTGGCGAGTCATCAGCTGGATAACAAACCACTGATTCTCATTCAAGCAGGTAACAAGCGCACCATGCGCCGCTTTGGTTTTCGCCAGCGCAACAGTAATTCCAAGTACTGGCCTGAACAAAACTGGGGAAGCGTCCTCCGTGAGCTACACGTGATGCATCCCGATCACGCCATCGTCATGCTCGGCGTGCCCAGCGAGTCACCACTGAATCAGGACATCATGGCGCAAGCAAGCATCAGCAACGTACATGACCTTGCGCCAGAGATGACAATTCCAAGATTGATGATGTTGTGCGAACGCGCGTATGGAATGGTTACTGTGGACACGGGCCCTGCGCATGTGGCTTCTGCCTTGGGATGCAAGATGGTCACGTTGTTTGGTAAAGCGGCGCCAGAGATGTATGCGCCACGTGGTGCGAATGCCATAGTGCGTTGCCTGACAGGCACTTATGAGAATGAAACGTCTATGCTGGGTATTACCCCTGCCATGGTAATGAGTGCATGGCAGGATGTTCAGGCACGAAGATCTTAGTGTGCGTGATCGTTCACCGTAAAAAATACCGTAGTGCCGACGTCTGGCGTTGATTCCAGCCACACGTGACCGCCATGTCGTGCAATGATGCGTTGTACAGTCGCAAGGCCAATGCCAGTTCCTTCAAACTCGGATTGCTTGTGCAGGCGTTGAAATGGCACAAACAACTTGTTGACATCGCTCATGTCGAAGCCCACGCCGTTGTCTTTAATGTAATAAACATCAGCGGGCTGTTTGTCCTTCGCCGTTATCATGCCAAGTTCTATTTTGGCATCGGGTCTTCCGCTGGTGTACTTCCAGGCATTGTCGAGCAAGTTAGTCAATACAATGCGCGTGAGTTTTGCATCCGCCTGCGCCGCTATCTTCGCAGGATGTACAAATGAAATCTTGCGATGACTTTCGCGTTCCGACAGCTCACGAAAGATATCCTGTGCGAGTGCCACCAGATCGAGGGGTTCGGTGTGCACCGGACCGCGCGCCGCCTGCGCCAGGCTCAACATGTCATCAATCAACTGACGCATGCGTTGCGTGACATCGCGTACACGATGCAGATAGTCCAGTACCTGCGGTTCAAGCTTGCTGCCAAAGTCCTGTTCCACTGCGTTGCAGTAGCCATCAATATTGCGTAACGGACCGCGAAGGTCATGTGACACTGAATAACTGAATGCCTCAAGCTCGCTATTGGCAAAGGTCAGTTGCTTGGTGCGTTCCTCAACCCGTCGTTCAAGTTCCGCATTCAGTCTCAAGATATCGGCGGCATTCTGCATGCGCACTAGTTCTGCTGCGGCGCGGGTCGCAGTCGAAGCAAGCAACAACTTGGCCGCGGCAGAGTCCGGCATGATCTTGTCATCCAGCACGGCGACCAGCCCAAGTACTTTGGCATCGGGTCCGATAATGGGAACGCCAATATAACTCTCAGTCGCAAATTGTTTCAGCAACGCATCACGTGGATACGCATGTGTCGCGCCGTGACCGACATGCAAGGTCTTACCCGCCAGTATTTCCGCCGCAATGCTGTGTTCAATGGAATATTCCATTGACACAGGCATGGACAATGATGGGTCATGTGGCCACAGCGACAACAGTTCAAGATAAATTCTACCTTCCCGTTCTCTTAGTGCCGCGACCATGGCACAACACACAGATAACTCGCGCGCCATCTGTTCGGTACTTGCTTTGAAAAAAGCCTCGCCGGTAATAGAGGCATCATAGGTTGAGAGCGCACGCAGAGCACGTTCGGTACGTTTGCGTTCACTCAGATCAAGTATCGAGCCGCGTATCAATATCCGACTGGGATCAGGCAGTCTCAGTAGCCGCACTTCGCAGTCGATATCGTGACCGTCTGCATGACGGTGTGTCCATTCGAAAGTGGTCGTGAGGCCATTCATTGCCTTATCGAGTTGCATCGATGCTGCTTCAGTCGAAAGTCGACCGTCGGGTTGAGCGGGCGGGCTGACATCCAGTGGTGACTTGTCGAATAATTCTTTTAGTGAGTAACCGAACAAGATTTCCGCAGCATGATTGCCTGCAGCAAACTTTCCGGACTGCATGTCCAGCAACACAATGGCTTCGGGTGCGTGTTCAATCAGCAATCGCGCACGCTCTTCGCTGACGCGCAATGCCGTTAGCGAACGCTTTGAATGCTCAGTAATGCTGCGAACGATCGCCACCAGCATGACACCAATCATCAATTGTCCTAACGCGGCACGCAGCCATGTTGAGGGATCATCCGCACCGCGCTGTTGCAGAACATAGTTGATCGGGAAGTAGCCGTTGCTCCAGCCATACGCTCCCGCTGCATAGACAACCAGCATGGCCGCTACAGTAATCACGCCACCACGCGTGTTCCAGTACAAGATGGCCAGCAACAGCACCATGGTGAAAGGAAACAATACACCCGACGAGAAAGGTCCCTGATTGATAAGGTTCACGACTCCCATGAGATACATGCTGGCAAGCAGCACATGAAGCCGGAGTATTTCCGGCGCACGTCTATACAGCGCAGCGACGTATAGCAGCAGCAACATCGTCATGTTGATGACGCCACGCGTTGACGTTGCAAATCCGGTGTTAACCACTGAGTTGAAAATGAAAAACAGTGTGCCTAGTAGTACGACTGTTAAGAGCAGGGTATTAAGTAGACGCACCCGCCAGCTCATATCGGGCAGCGATTCACTTGCAGAGCTGGAATGTTCTGCGCTTGTCATGATGTCTGTCTCACAAAGATTTTTTCTTCTTTCTTCAACTATGAGCAAACCATGTCGTACTGATCCGGTTGACGATTCGGGTACCGACGACGGAGGTCTTCAGACCATCGACCGATAGATCTTCTATCAAGCGCTGACCTTGCGACAATTCTTGTCGGCACGCAAGCGGATTTTCTGCGCAACCCATGCATGCATCGGTACTTTCATTCTTTGGGGAGATTAAAGGAGACGTGCTGCCAGGTTACAACCCTACACGCAGAGATGATGTCGACAAACGCTGGTGAGATACGAAGGAGTTCGAGGTTTATC
>DATAHE010000146.1:0-4324 GCA_036263355.1 Steroidobacteraceae bacterium
ATTGGCGATGATGTGACCGATGAAGATGGCTTTGAAGCCGTTAACGACATGGGTGGTTATTCTGTCCGCGTAGGACCGATTGAACAGTCAGCTGCACGCTATCAATTTGGAAGTGTGCAAGCCGTCATCGCATGGTTGCGCGAACGAAACCTGAAGTTACGGAAAGCCGAATAGTAAGTTCGGTTGCTTTGACCGGTTGCACTTGCAACTATAAATAGGAAACCCTCTGAAGGGATTTCAGATTGGTGACATGACCCGCCTTTGTTGACTAGCTTTTTATGGGGTACGCCGTGCAAGACTCACAATCACCTTCACTGGATCTGGGCATTATCGGCAATTGCCAGATCAGTGCGCTGATTGACAGACGCGGCAGATATGTATGGGCTTGTTTGCCCCGGCTCGATGGCGATCCCGTGTTCTGCTCGCTGTTGCGCAATGAAGCGGACGAAGACGTTCAAGGCATGTTCAGCGTTGAGCTGGAAGGCGCCAGCAAGTTTCAGCAAATCTACGAGCGTAATACCGCCGTGCTTGAAACCATTATCACCACTGATGATGGCACCAGCATTCGCATCATCGATTTCTGTCCACGCTTTCGACAGTATGGACGTAACTTCCGGCCGGTGATGATCATCAGGATTGTGGAACCCGTGCTCGGACACCCCGTTATTCGTACTAAGATGCGTCCACTGGCCAACTATGGTCAACAGCGCATGACCTATGAAATCGGCAGTCATCACATTCGTTACGCAGCACCAGCAGGCAGTTTACGCGTCAGCACTGATCTTTCTTTAACATCAATCATCGAAGAGCGGCCTGTGGTGCTGCGTGAGCCCATTCATTTCATCATAGGCAACGACGAATCTGTTACTGAAAGTCTGCGTGCAATTGCCACGCGCTTTCTGGATGAAACACGTCGCTACTGGCACGACTGGTCGCGCGAGCTTGCGGTGCCATTTGAATGGCAACAAGCCGTGATACGTTCTGCCATCACGCTAAAGCTCTGTAGTTTTGAAGATACCGGCGCGGTTGTCGCTGCATTGACGACGTCGATTCCCGAATCAGCCAATAGTGGCCGCAACTGGGATTATCGCTTCTGCTGGCTGCGCGACAGTTTCTTTACCATTCACGCACTAAATCGCCTCGGCGCAACACGCACCATGGAGGGTTACTTGCGCTACATCAACAATGTCTTCGCTGCTTCACGTAACAAGCCATTGCAACCCGTTTACGGCATCAGCGGCGAAGCGGCGTTAGTGGAAAACATTATTGAATCGCTCGATGGCTATCGTGGCATGGGTCCGGTGCGTGTAGGCAATCAGGCCTATGAGCAAATCCAGCATGATGTGTATGGCGCCGTGATTCTGGCTGCGATGCAATCGTTCTTCGATGAGCGCCTTTCTACACCTGCGGGCCTTTCACTTTTTGAACAACTGCAACTGGCTGGTGAGCAATGCTATCAACTGTATGACAAGCCCGATGCCGGCATATGGGAATATCGCGGACACACCGAAGTACATATCTTCTCCAGCGTACTGTGCTGGGCGGGTGTGGATCGTCTAGCGCGAATCGCACATCACCTTCACCTCGGTGATCGCGAAAAATTCTGGCGCAATCGCGCCGATGAAATGCATCAGCGGATTATTGATGCCACATGGAGCAATGCGCTGAACAGCTTTGTGCGGGGCTGGCATGCGCAATCGCTGGATGCCAGCGCATTGTTGTTGGCAGAAATCAGTTTTGTAAAACCAGATGACCCGAAATTCATCGCCACCGTTAATACCATCGGCCGTGATCTGCTGCGCCACGACAGTTACCTGATGCGCTATATCGACAAAGATGACTTCGGCGCGCCCGACAACGCTTTCAACATCTGTACCTTCTGGTACATCAATGCATTGGCATCCATTGGCAAGCTGGACGAAGCACGCGCGTTGTTTGAAAACATGCTGGCCCGTCGCAATCATCTCGGTCTGCTATCGGAGGACATTGACCCAAAGACTGGCGAGTTGTGGGGCAACTTTCCGCAGACTTACAGTATGGTTGGCATCATTGCGGCCGCGACCCGCCTCAGCCGACGTTGGGAAGATGCGTTTTGATTTAAGGGTACGCTGATCAAGTCATACCCGCGAAGGTGGAATCCAGTAAGACAATGATTCAACTGGATTACCGTTCTCACGGGAATGACCCGGTGGTACGTATTCAGTGTTCACTTGAAAAACGATCATCTTCCGAGAGAGTTTTTCGCATTGCTTGATCCCACGACAATCTTCTTCAATGACGGAATGACAGCGACATTTTCGACAATGCCTGCTTTTGTCGAATCGTTGCCGCACTCATCAACATTCGTCCTGCCCAGCGATAGACATTATTTTCTTTCACGACACGACGCATCAACTTCATGCGTTGACGTCGTTCATCGCGGGCCATCTGCATCGCCGTCTTGATCGCCATCGCAGTTTGTCCGACATCATAGGGATTGACCAGCAGCGCTTCTGACAGCTCTCGTGATGCGCCTGCGAAGGTGCTCAAGATCAACACACCATCTTCATCATCGCGCGCGGCGACGAACTCCTTGGCAACCAGGTTCATGCCGTCGTGCAAACTATTTACCAAGCAGAAATCCGCAGCTCGATACAACTCAAACACCTGCGCCGGTTCCTGATGTTGATTAATCAACACAATGGGCTTCCATTCACCAGCCGCAAACTTCTCGTTGATTCGATTTACCTCGGCAAGCGTCTGCTCCTGTAATGCGTGGTACGCAGGCAACTTGCTACGACTGGGCGCTGCAATTTGCAACAACGTCACCTTACCGCGCATCGCATGGTCATTATCAAGCAGATATTCCAGCGCTTCGAATCGCTCAATAATTCCCTTGGTGAAGTCCCAACGCTCAACACCCAGACCAAGTGCAGCGTCTTTCGCAATGCCATAACGCGCTCTTATCACATCGCGTGATTCATTCACAGGCGGTAATTGTTCCAGCCAGCGTGGCGGCCACTCAATTGAAATGGGATACGGTGAAACCCGACATACATGCCCTTGCAAAGTTACGGTCATATGTTCGTGATCAATCTGACATTCAACAAATCGATCTACCGTCTCCAGAAAATTCTGGCAATGATAGCGAGTATGAAAGCCAAGGATATCGGCGGCGAGCATGTGCAATAGCAACTCCTGTTTCCATGGACAGATGCCAATCGTTTCCGCATTGGGCCAGGGAATGTGCCAGAACAATGCAATGGTCGCCGCAGGCTTGTGCTTGCGAATCAGTTTGGGCAGCAATGCAAAGTGATAATCCTGAATCAGCACCACTGGATCACGCGAACGCGATTCATCTACCAGCGCATCGGCAAATTTTTCATTGACGCGTTGATATTGCTTCCAGTCACTTTCCCTGAACGCAGGACGTACATAGGTAAGATGACATAGCGGCCACATGCCTTCATTGGAAAATCCATAGTAAAAGCCCTCTTCTTCCTCCGCTGATAGCCACACTCTACGTAAGGTGTATGACGGCTGATTCGGCGGCACCTGAATATGATCATGCTTGTCGACCACATCACGATCTGCTGTGCCACTGCCATGCGCAATCCAAGTTCCTTCGCAGGCGCGGACAATCGGTTCGAGCGCTGTTACCATGCCGCTTGCGGGAACTTGGACAGTGATACCAGCATCGGTCCGGTTGTGAATGTATGGCTCGCGATTTGAAATGATGAACATTTCTGGCGAACCCATGTACTCGCGAACAATCTGCTGCAATGCCTGCGGCGTCCAGTTCTCCTTGAAATCAATTTCAAGCCGCTGGTTGTATTCAATCTCACGCAGTACTTCACGCACCTGACGTAGCACTGGCTGTGCAATCAGATGTGAATCGGCATCGTCCAGAAATCGCAGCCCACGAATATCCCCCACCAATAAATTGACCCACTTGCGGATCAACAGCCAGGAAAAAAATCCAACCAATAGTGCCAGCATCGATACAAATACGCCCACTGATGCAAGCACATAGTTACGCGCAGCGGATTGTCTGCGATCAATGTAACTAAGATCGTGAACCAGCAAGATGCGGAAAGGCGCAGCGCTGCTGGAGTCAAGATCGAACTGCGAGATAGCGACAGAGCCAGAAGTCAGTTGCAGCGTGGTGCTACTTTTTTTGCCACGCACATCTGGTGAAGGTTGAATCTGGCATGTCACCGCCGCAGGTGTAGCGTCCGTCTTGTAAATCAACGTGCCATCTTCCTTACACAGCAATACAGCAAGCAAACGTTCATTGGTCGTCAGCTTCGCAAGATAATTTCGCAATGCGACTGTGTCGTGCTTT
>DATAHE010000147.1:0-8297 GCA_036263355.1 Steroidobacteraceae bacterium
TCGCTGGCATTGTAATAAGGCATGGACGTGAGATAGCCACCGCCACCGGCTGATTTGGCAGTGACAGCCCACTGTGCCAGTGCATCTGCATCGCCAGTGTATGCAATGGTTGGAATGCCACCAGTGTAATGATCATGCAAGGC
Source organism: Steroidobacteraceae bacterium (assembly GCA_036263355.1). Classification (GTDB taxonomy): domain Bacteria; phylum Pseudomonadota; class Gammaproteobacteria; order Steroidobacterales; family Steroidobacteraceae; genus CAILZL01. Next base: position 144 of record DATAHE010000147.1, read on the forward strand.
GCCGGAGATGCTGTAAGGCTTCAGCATGGCAACCAGGCTGGGCACTTTGCCTGCATCGGCAACGCCCCAGTCACCCAGTGCGTTGTAAGTCGTGCCGTTCTTCTGATCCATTTCCAGTTTGCGAGTTTCTACACCAAATTGAAAACGATCTCTGTCTGCAAACTGCCATGAGCCGTCGAGTCGTGCCTGCTTGACGTCGGTAACCTGCGAGGTATACGAAGTGCGCAATACTTGTGAGCCCAGCGAGCTACCGCCAAATGCATAAGCTGAGTCACCATTGATATCGGCTTTTGCAGAGTTGGTGTCGGGATACAGTGTACGTGTGGAGATGGGCAGATCATTATTGAAGTAAAACGTCTGTCGCCAGAAGTTTGAAGTATTGTCACAAATCGTCTTCGTCGCATCACTGGGATCAGGATGACCCTGCAAACATACGGTGGGCACCTTGCCTGCGAGAGAAAACATCGTTGCACTTCCATTAGTAACCGGATCATTCGGCAGGCTCTTGGCTTTTGAATCGCTTAAGTCAATGGCCAGCTTGAATGCATCTGTTACTTTCCAGTCGGCGTTGAACCCAAAAGAGCCCAAGGTATTCTTCTGTTCGTTTCTCTGCTGCTCATAACCAAAGTCCTTGCCTGCACCAGTCAATTCATCCAGCACCACTGGAGTGGCAACCGTTTCATTGGTATCGAATACCGCTTTGACAAAACCATTGCGTTGCAGCCAGGTGGTTTGCTCGCCACGATCCTGACGTATCTTGTTTTGCGCAAATGTATAGTCCGCCGTCAATGTCAGGTTCTCGCTCGGTGCGGCTTGAACCGTAATCTGACCATTGATGCGTTCTCGCTTGATATCACTAATGGCATAACGAATGTCATTGGGTATGCCATACAACTGGCCATCTTTCGGCGCATTGGTGATGGTCGCGTTGGTAGCAAAGGGACCGCGATCGATGTTGTTGGCATTGACGGTATTGGTGCCAGCGGGTGCGGTGTGCGCATCCCAAGCCTGAATATGCCAGTCGTTAATGGTTGCTTCGACCGATCCGCTATCACGGCGTTGATAACTGCCTGTTAAACCAATACCAAATGTCTTCGCTTCGTTGCTGAAGCTGAAGATGCCCGACAACTCGGGCGTTAAATAATTGCCTCTGACGTTGCGGGTGGTGTCGTGATCAAGCTTTATTCCGACGCTACCTACCAAGCCAGCATTGTCCAATGGACGTGCGGTTTTGATATTGATCGTCGCACCCATGCCACCGGTAGAAATATCTGCTCGGCTGGTCTTGTAGACTTCTACTGCGCTAATACTTTCTGCTGCCAGATTGGCAAAGTTGAACGAACGGCTGCCGTTCATCTGGCCGCCAACTGTTGAATCTGCATTGCCAAAGCCATCAGCGCCCGGAATCTGTCGGCCATTCAACGTGATCATGTTGTACTGAGGACCAAAGCCGCGTGCCGTAACTGTCGCGCCTTCGCCGTTGCGACGATCAATCGAAAGGCCGGTGACGCGCTGCAATGCTTCTGACAGATTGGTATCAGGGAACTTGCCGATGTCTTCGGAGTTAATTGCATCGACAACACCCACTGCATCGCGTTTGGTTTCCAACGATGCTTTCAAGCTGGCCTTGATACCGGTAATCACAATTTCTTCAAGGTCGTCGGGTGCCTGTGTGCCGCTATCAGCGGCTAGTGCGGGCATCGACACAGTGCCCAGCGTTAACGTCGACAGACTGCCGATGCATGCGGCATGAATTAGTCGACGCAAGTTGTTACGTTCGTTGAGACGATTCATAAAGTTTCCCCCTCAGGAAATGGATGGAATATTCGTAAACGTGGAGCGCACGTCGCCACGAACAACAATGCGTTTCACTGTTGCTTCAATGGCTATGCACGGTTAAAGCTGGATCAAAATTGATTCGGCTTTTTCGTTAGTAATGAAGTGAGCGTGCTACGATAGATTTGTTGTGAGTAATGCCTCCTGAATAAGAGGAAAAAATGGACCCCGTCGTTGAGGACGAGGTCCGAGGAACACGCATGCGGAGGGTTCCGTTCATGTCGTGGTTAGAAAGCATTGATTCAAGGCGCATCGCTATTGAATTAACTGCGCTCTAATCTATTCCTCCACGAAGTAACATCAATATCCAGGGGACTTCTGAATTGCGATACCACCTGTTTTGCACTACAGTTGTTGAGTGACACAGCGCAGTGATGCTTGATTGATTTGAAATAACGAGAAAATAATCAAGGAAGAACGCAAGATGACATTGGAACTTTTTGTTAATGGAGTGTTCTACTGTGGCGCATACGCTGCGTCATGCTGTGAGCGCTAGACGAATATAGTCAGGTAGAAAGTAGTCAGAGAGAAAACATGATGAATATCATAGTTAAACTAATCGCGTTACTTGTGCTGACGATGGCTTCGTTTGCAGCGCAAAGCGCAGAGCGTCGCGTTACCGGCGGCGTGATCAAGGGAGAAGAGCTGTCGGATGGCAGTGCAATATTCAGAAGTATTCCTTTTGCAGCACCGCCAACCGGCAGGTTGCGCTGGAAACCGCCACAGCCCGTTTTGCCATGGCAAGGTGTTCGTGACGTGAATGCCATTGCTAAGCCCTGCATGCAGGATGATGAAGGCTGGAACGCAGCAGATGCCGCAATAAGCAGTGAAGATTGTTTATATCTTTCTGTGCATGAACCCAAGCATGCATCGGGCGAACGTCTGCCGGTGTATGTATGGATACATGGTGGCAGCAACCGTGCTGGCAATGGGCACGATGTCGCTGACTCACTCATATATCAACATGGCATTGTGCTGGTGACGATTGAATATCGTTTAGGTATCTTCGGGTTTCTGGCATCGCCGCAACTGACACGCGAATCACCGCATCATTCGTCTGGCAACTATGCGCTTCTCGATCAGATTGCAGCACTTAAGTGGGTGCAGAAAAATATTGCCACTTTTGGTGGCGATGCCCGCAACGTCACTATTGGCGGTCAATCAGCAGGTGCCATGGATATCGGGCAATTATTACGATCACCTCTCGCCAAGGGATTATTTAGTAAAACGATTCAGGAAAGTGGCGTGTTGGCGCCACCGAGATCAGCGGCGGATAACGAATCGATTGGTCGTCAGTTACTAACGAATCTGCAACTACCTGGTAACGCGGTTGGATTAAAGCAATTAAGAGCACTGCCAGCGAGTGCGTTATTGGCAGCAAGCAAAAATCTGAAACCGGTGAGCGGTGATCCAAATTTACTGTGGATGGAGACCAGCGCTGATGGCTGGGTTATTCCTGCCGGCAGAAACAATTTGTACAAGAGTGACGACGTGTCGCATGTTCCTCATCTTGTTGGCAATACAACGCAGGAATTCATCTTCGAAGGTAATTCTGAAGCGGTGCGTGGCTTGGTGACGCAAGCATATGGATCAAAAGCAGAAGCCGCCCTGGGTATCTATGGAATTCGTGGTGAGCAATTGCCGCCAGATGATGCAAAGCTGGGTGATGTGGGGACACAGGTGCTAACTGACTGGACGATGAGATGTCCAGCTTACCAATTAAACAAGTGGACGATGGCGAACAAACGGAAGGTATGGCGTTATGAGTTTGGTTTACCTCGGCCTGGAAGCAAGCGCGTCGAGCACACCGCAGAGCTTGACTATGTTTACTACAAGCCGCCAGCAGGAGCAACATCCCTGAGCTGGCCACCGCTACAACAGTACTGGGCAAACTTTATAAAGACGGGTGATCCCAATGATTCGTCATTGCCGCATTGGCCCGAGATGAACGTTGATGCAGATTACCTCCTGTTTCTTCCCAGTGGAATGAGCACTGGTAAGGATTTACATGGATCGCATTGCCGATTACTGGCGCAGCGATTTGCTGGTGAATAATTGCCTGACGACCCAAAGCAGGATTTCTCACGGAGGTCGAAATTACCGCGGTGTTATCTCTGACGATGATGGATAAAGATTACCTTCATCATTATCGTTGAGCAGCACGAAAGATCTTTCTGTGTTCTATTACTCGCCAATGCTCAAGGGTGGCGAGTCGCCATCAGTGCATAGTCTTCGTAACAAAATGCAATGAGCGCCTTCCTTGCCAGCTCGTTTTTTTACAGCATTTTTATTCCCCCTGATCCCAGAATGCGCCAGCCAGTAGAGGTTCGGCGATGGACATCATCTTTGTCTTAACAATAAGCGCTTTATGGCTGGCCAGTATGTGGCTGATCAAATTGCTTGTATTACTCAAGAAGTGACTATGAACAACATGATGTGGTTGGCATTGTGGCTGGCAATCGGATTGCTGGTGTACTTGCTCTATGCCTTATTAAGAGCGGAGCGCTTCTAATGACGATGACAACCGTTCTATATGATGTACTGATGCTTGCCGTCTTGCTGGTAAGTATAAAGCCGTTGGGCATTTATATTGCCGGGGTAATGGCAGGTGAGAATCGATTTGTAAACCGTATCGGTGGCGGTATTGAGTCATTCATCTATCGTGTCGCTGGCATTGACGCACAGAGCGAGATGGACTGGAAGGACTATGCAATGGCATTGCTGATGTTCAGCATCAGCGGTGTGCTTGTTGTCTATGTTCTACAGCGTATGCAACTGTGGTTGCCGCTCAACCCACAGACGCTGTCCAATGTATCGTCTGATTCTGCATTCAATACCGCGGTCAGCTTTGTCACCAATACCAATTGGCAGGGATATGCCGGTGAGTCAACGATGAGTTATCTCACACAGATGCTGGGATTGGCGGTACAGAACTTTGTCTCTGCTGCAACGGGTCTTGCCGTGGCGATTGCATTGATCCGCGGACTGGCTCGTCACTCAGTACAAACCATCGGCAATTTCTGGATTGATCTGGTTCGGGGCACTTTATATGTGCTGCTGCCGCTGTCTGTTGTGCTTGCGCTCATTTTCGCTGCAAGTGGTGTGATACAGAACTTCAATGCCTACAAGGAAGTGACTACCCTTGAATCACAAACGTATCAACAACCGAAATTGGATGTTGCAGGTAACACCATAAAAGATACGAATGGTGACGTCGTACAAGAGACGATAAACACCCAAACGCAAACATTACCGATGGGTCCGATTGCTTCGCAAGAGGCGATCAAGCAACTCGGTACCAATGGTGGTGGTTTTCTTAATGCCAACTCGGCACACCCGTTCGAGAATCCAACCCCGTTGAGCAACTTCCTGCAGATCTATGCATTGCTCGTGATTTCTTTTTCGTTGACTTACACCTTTGGATACATGGTAGGTGATACACGGCAAGGATGGGCGGTGTTGTCCTGCATGTTGATATTAATGACGGCTCTATTGATCGTCGGGCAGAGCAGTGAACAACAGGGTAACCCTGCGTTTGCTGCCATGAATATCGATCAAGCAAGTGGCCCGATGCAAAGTGGCGGTAACATGGAAGGTAAAGAAACGCGCTTTGGTACAAGCGTGTCTGCCTTGTTCGCAACCGCGACGACTGGCACCTCATGCGGTGCAGTGAATGCCATGCACGATTCATTTATGCCGTTGGGTGGATTGGTGACACTAGTGATGATGCAATTAGGTGAAGTGGCACCGGGCGGCGTGGGTACAGGCATTTATTCCATGCTGGTGTTTGCCATTCTTGCAGTGTTTATTGCAGGGCTGATGATTGGACGTACCCCTGAATATCTCGGCAAGAAGATTGAAGTCTTCGATATGAAGATGACATCGCTGACCATTCTGGTAACACCGATCCTGGTGCTGTTGGGTACGGCCATCGCAGTGATGAGTGAGGATGGTCGAGCGGGCGTTGCCAATCCTGGTGCGCATGGCTTCTCCGAGATACTCTATGCGTTCACCTCTGCGGCGAATAACAACGGTAGCGCGTTTGCAGGCCTTTCAGCAAACACTCCTTTTTATAACGTGGCATTGGCAGTTGCAATGTGGCTGGGTCGCTTCTGGGTGATTATTCCCGTACTTGCGCTGGCGGGATCATTGGCGGCAAAAAAACGAATTCCAGTCACATCGGGCACCATGCCTACCCATGGTCCGTTGTTTGTGGCATTGCTTACCGGTGTGGTGTTGCTGGTTGGTTTGTTGACCTATGTACCTGCGCTGGCACTGGGTCCGATTGTTGAACATCTCATGATGAGAGGTGTGTGAGATTAATCATGAGCAAATCATCACTCTCATTATTCGACAAGACATTGGTCGTGCCTGCCATTCTAGATGCTATTCGCAAACTTGATCCACGCAAGCAATGGCGCAATCCGGTGATGTTTGTGGTGTACGTCGGTAGCATATTGACGTCGCTATTGTGGATACAATCATTACAAGGACAAGGTGAAGCCTCATCAGGATTTGTGCTCAGCATTGCATTGTGGCTGTGGTTTACGGTGCTGTTCGCCAACTTCGCCGAAGCATTGGCGGAAGGACGCAGCAAGGCGCAAGCAGCCGCACTGCGAGGCTTAAAGCAAACCGTACAGGCCAAATTTCTTGCCAACCCCAAGGTGCGTCGCTATCCACAACTGGTGCCCGCCACTGACTTGCGTCGTGATGATTGTGTGTTGGTGGAAGCGGGTGATGTCATTCCAGCGGATGGCATGGTCATTGAAGGCGCTGCATCCGTTGATGAGAGCGCCATCACGGGTGAATCTGCGCCTGTCATTCGCGAATCGGGTGGTGATTTCTCATCGGTTACTGGGGGCACCAGAGTCCTGTCTGACTCCATTGTTGTCAAAGTTACCGTCAATCCTGGTGAAACATTCATTGATCGCATGATCGCGATGGTGGAAAGCGCCAAACGCCAACGCACACCAAACGAGATTGCATTGTCTATTCTCCTGGCAGCGCTGACCTTGGTGTTCCTCCTTGCGACGGCAACGTTACTACCATTCTCGATCTTCAGTGTGCAAGCCACACATCTTGGTTCGCCCGTAACTATTACTGCATTGATTGCTCTATTGGTCTGCCTGATTCCAACCACCATTGGCGGTTTGCTCTCGGCTATTGGCGTGGCAGGAATGAGCCGCATGATGCAAGCCAATGTCATTGCGACATCGGGTCGTGCAGTGGAAGCAGCGGGCGATGTCGATGTATTGCTGCTGGACAAGACGGGCACCATCACACTGGGAAATCGACAGGCCTCTGCTTTTATTCCGGTTGCAGGCGTCAGTGAACAGGCACTGGCAGAAGCGGCGTTGTTTTCTTCGCTGGCAGATACGACGCCAGAAGGCCGAAGCATCGTTGCGCTGGCGAAGTTGAAGTTCGCGGCATTACGCGACGTTGATCATGAAAGCACCTTGCATGCCATGCGCTTTATCGAGTTCTCTGCGCATACACGTATGAGCGGCGTGGATATTCCGCAAGGCGATGTCAATGACAATGTCGTACGAAGCATTCGCAAGGGCGCCGCTGATTCTATTGCGAAGCATCTGAGGCTCTCAGGTCGTTCGATGCCGGGAGATGTTGAACATGCCGTGGAGCAAGTGGCACGGCATGGTAATACTCCGCTAGTGGTTTGTGATGGTGCGAATGCACTGGGCGTGATTGAACTGAAAGACATTATCAAACCGGGCATCAAGGAACGCTTTGCGGAAATGCGTCGTATGGGCATCAAGACCATCATGATCACGGGGGATAATCCTTTGACGGCTGCCGCCATTGCAGCGGAAGCGGGTGTCGATGATTTTCTTGCAGAGGCCACGCCAGAACAGAAGTTGAAACTGATTCGTGATCATCAGGCGCAAGGTAGATTGGTGGCGATGACTGGCGACGGTACCAATGATGCGCCAGCGTTGGCACAGGCAGACGTTGCAGTGGCGATGAACAGCGGTACTCAGGCAGCCAAGGAGGCAGGCAACATGGTGGATCTGGATTCCAATCCCACCAAGTTGATTGAAGTGGTGGAAACCGGCAAGCAGATGTTGATGACGCGTGGATCGCTCACGACATTCAGCATTGCCAATGATATCGCCAAGTACTTTGCCATTATTCCTGCTGCGTTCGCCGCAACTTATCCGCAGTTGAATGCGCTTAACGTGATGCGATTGCATACGCCAGACTCGGCAATTCTATCTGCGGTGATCTTCAATGCGCTGATCATTGTCGCGCTCATTCCATTGGCATTGAAAGGTGTGAAGTATCGTGCGTTGGGTGCCGATG
>DATAHE010000148.1:0-3476 GCA_036263355.1 Steroidobacteraceae bacterium
ACCATTTCCATGTTATCGAGTGTGGTTTTGAAGAACGGCCATGCCTGTACCATTTCGCGTAGCAGCCCTTGATCTGGAAATGATTTCAACGCATGTCCCACGCCATACCAGCCCGGCAACATCACACGCGCCTGTGCCCAGCTGAACACCCAGGGAATGGCACGCAGGTCTTCGATGCGATCTGATTTGGTACGCGATGCAGGACGCGAACCAATCTTCAATTCAGAAATTTCACGCAGTGGCGTCATCTGACGGAAGAAGGTCTTGAAGCCTTCGGTTTCATACACCAGTCCGCGATACGACTTGAATGCGGTCTTCGACATGCTTTCCATCGCAGCGACGAATGGCGTATGATTGGTAACCGCCGCACCAGGTATGTCAAGAGAGGCATACAATGTTGCCGAGGTGATCGCTTCAAGATTATTAATCGCGCTGTCACGCGTTCCATACTTCGCAGCAATGACTTCGCCCTGCTCAGTGATACGGATATGCGCCTGCACTGTTCCTTGTGGCTGTGCACGGATCGCCGCGAATGATGAACCGCCACCACGACCTACTGCGCCACCACGTCCGTGGAAGATCTGCATCGTGGTGTTAAATTCTTTGAACACCTTGGCCAGTGTTTGCGTGGCCTGATACAAGCTCCACACAGACGTGAGATAACCACCATCCTTGTTGGAGTCAGAATAACCCACCATCACTTCCTGTGTACCACGCGCGGCATTGACTGATTTCACTTCAGGGAGCGACATCCATTGACGCATCACCGGCGCGGAGTTTTCCAGATCGCCAATGGTTTCGAACAATGGCACCACCATGATGGAGGTATGCACTTCGGGATATCCGCGATAGAGACCTGCTTCCTTCAGCAGGATCCTGACTTCGAGCATGTCGGAAACGCTTTCGCATTTCGAAATGATGTAAGTCGTGATGCATGCCGGACCATAAGTCTCGTGCGCCTTCTTCGCAGCACGCACAATGCTCAATTCAGAAATGGTTTCGGCACTGTATTCGGCATAAGGACTGGAAAGCAGTCGCGCGGTGCTCAGCTCTTTGCGTAGCAGCTCAACACGCTGCTCTTCAGACAATGACTTGTAGTCTTCTGCAACGCCGGCAACCTTCAGCAACTCTGCGACCACACGCTCATGCACATCGGCATTCTGTCGCAGATCCAGTGTGGCGAGATGAAAACCAAATGTTTCGATCGCGCGAATCAACCGCCCTAATGCGCCACCAGTACTCAGTGAACCATTAGTGCTAACTGCCAGAGAATGTGCAATGGCCACCAGGTCAGCGCGCATCTCATCAGGAGTTTTATAGGGCTCGGCGCGAACCGATGCCGGACGCGGCGGCAGATGACCAACGATATTTTCGTACGTCGCGGCAACACGCGCATAAATGCCGGTGACGGCACGACGATAAGGCTCATCACTACGTGCCGGGTTGTTATCACCGCTCTTGTTAGCAAGTGCAATCGCTTCTTCAGTCACTTGCGCGAGCTCGCTGGAAATAGAAAGCTCACCGCCCAGCGCGTGCAGCTGATCAAGGTAATCGTTGAGAACTGTTTGCGACGAGCGCTTCAATGCCAGTGCGAGTGAGTCCGCAGTGACATTGGGATTGCCATCGCGGTCACCACCAATCCAGCTGCCAGGACGCAAGAAACTGCGGGTACGGTGCCCCAAAACGCGTTCCCAGCGTGAGTACAACTGCGGCAACACCGGCAGAAATACGTCGCGCAGATAGGCCAGCGCAATCTCGACTTCGTCAGCAACGTACAAACGTTCACGGCGCAGCACACGGGTCTGCCACAACAAGGCAATCTGTCGGACGATGGCTGGTTCGATTGCATCGCCCTCCAGCGTTTCGGTGCGACCCAGATCGCGCTGCTTCATCAGATAGGCAATGCGATTACGATGATCGAGCATGCTCTTGCGCATTACTTCGGTGGGATGTGCTGTCAACACCGGAGCGATCAATGCGTTATCCAGTACCTGTGCGGCTTGCTCGGTGCTAATACCTTGGGCCGCAAGACGTTCCATTACACGTCCAAGATCGTCCTCATGGTCCGAGGTCAGCCCTTCACGGTCTTCGGCGAGGTTAGCCAACATCGAAAACAGCATGAAACCACGAACAAAAGCGACAGTATCGTCGAGGGACAAGGCATCCAGGCCACGATCGGCATTGATGGCGCCCTCCACACCGCGATGGCGATCAACGGAAGTCTGGCGAATGTATTCGATACGGCGAAAGACTTCTTCACCCGCATATTCCCGAATCACATCACCCAGCAATTTGCCGAGAAAACGGATGTCGGCGCTCTGGCTGAGTACCTGATTGGGAACAACTTGTTTCATAACACAATATCCTCGGCTGAATTGCCCGGGAAACCTTGAGGCAAGTTACGTATTGTGATGCAAAAAGCATGACGCTGGCAAAGACTTGCGAAAGAGTGAACGAACCTGATTGCATCAGAGCGCAAGCTCAAGGATGATTGTAAAAATTGTTACCGTAAACTTGACGAAAACCCATGATGAAAACAGCAAAAAATGCCAAGACTGCTGGCCGCAAAGGAAAGACCGCCACGGGGACCGGCAACAAAAAAATCAGTGCTTTGCGCCTGCATGGTGCCATTGCCCGTGATATCGGAACCAAAATCGCCTCCGGCAAATACAAACCAGGCTCGTTGCTGACTGGCGAAATTCTCGCCAGTGATCGTCTGAAAGTTTCGCGCACGGCATATCGCGAAGCCGTCCGCATACTCTCTGCCAAAGGATTGGTGGAATCACGCCCCAAGGTCGGTACCAAGGTCAACCCCGTTGAACAATGGCATTTGCTGGACCCGGAACTGCTGGGCTGGATCTTCGAGTTCAAGCCCGACAATGCCATGCTCACTCACATCTTCGAGCTGCGCAAGATAATCGAACCCAACGTCGCAGCGCTTGCCGCAACACGTCGCAGCAAACATGATCTATCGGAATTAGCAGTATCGCTTGAAGGCATGGCCACTCATGGCTTCAACACCGAAGAAGGCCGAATTGCCGACCAGAAATTTCATGCTGCACTGCTCAAGGCATCAGGCAATGCATTTCTGGCATCACTGACCACCAGCATTGCGGCAGCGGTAACCTGGACGACGGTGTTCAAGCTGCGTCGCAGCGCATTGACTCGCGACAGCGTGCTCGACCATCGTCGTGTCTATGAAGCGGTGGCCGCTGGAAATGCCAAGGCTGCATTCAAAGCAATGGAACAATTGATTGAAATGGCGCTGGACGACAGCATCAAGGGCAATCGCAAGTAATTATCGACGATGCTAGCTGTTACTATTAACGCTTGTTACCTAACAGTCGGAACGACAACGGGAAAGTGACCTCTCTCGTGTTGTTCGGAAAGACAGGACACGGCAGTGATGTTGCGGCGTCACTGTTACTTGCAGCACCAGCTGATCATACTGGTGCAACTGCGCTAACGACAGACGA
>DATAHE010000149.1:0-3444 GCA_036263355.1 Steroidobacteraceae bacterium
GTCAGCTACCGCTACTATCAAGTCATGCCCGCAAAGGCGGGCTGACGCAGGTCCGCAAATAAATTCGTTCATGATGAGCTTTACTTCGATTGACGAGGGAACCATTCGTCATCAAAGCTTCACGCGAATCATATAACTGCCATCAACTGGGATAGTCTGATTCATTACCTGCGGCTGTAACATACTCATCTTATTGCCGCCCTTGTCATCACCGGTGTGCGCCTTGGCTTTTTCCATCAGGCCTTCACAATCCGTGTTCTTGTCGTGACCCACCTCTATCAATGGTATAAACGCCAGCGGACCTGCGATAGCACCTAATGCTGCGGCCACTGCAACACGGCCGGATACGTTCTTGATATCAGGTGAGGCGCTAGGTTGTTTGAAAGTGCCTTTGATATCAATGGGCCCGCGTAGTGACACGAGGCTGGTGTCCTTGGGATCAGAGTCCAGTCGCAGATTGATCGCTTCGTTCTTGAAATCGATATTACCTTTGCCACTGATGATTGATTTCTCGTTATCAAGCACCATGGTCTTCACGAACATATTGCCCTGCTTCGCTTCAAGATCAGTCACCATGCAGCGAATGTCTACGTTCTTGTCACCGCCTGTCAATGCAGCCAGTGAGTTGGCAACATCAAGATTGGCGAGTCGCACGGTGAGCTTGCTCATGGAGCCACCGCGCATCATGAAAGCCAGCTGACCATCCGCAGTGCCCAGCATCGCCGCAACCGAGTTGCCTTCACCACGTAGCTTTGCATGACCATCAATTCTGCCGGCGTTCAGTTTTTCGGATTTAAAATCGGGAAGTAACGCCTCAAGCCGAATATTCTGTACAACAATATCCGCATTGGTTTCTATGGGCGACGTATTGGCATTTAAATCAATCATGGCGTGAATGTCGCCCTGCGCCACGCCGAAGTTCAGCGGGTTCATCACCATATTGCCGTCCTTCAATGACATGTAAACCGTCATGTCTTCAATCGGCAATTTTTTGGTGACGATATGTTTGCCTTTGAAATGAACCTCTGCGTTGGCCGCATGCAACTTTTCAAAATCGAAAGGTGAATCAGGTAGAGCCTTCTGCGGGTTATCAATCACCTTGCCAGAATCTTCACGGGCGCCGACCAGGCCAGAGAGATCCTTGAGATCAAGATTCTCCGATGAGAGGTTTGCCGTAATCGATTGAGGCAGTTGTGCGCGGCTTAACGTCAAGTTGCCTGCGATATCACTGCTGCCAACGCGACCTTTCAAATCGTTGAACTCCCACTCCTTGTCATTTTGCAACACCAGCGCCGAGACATTGTAAGCAGGGGTTGCGGGTAATGGCACACCTACCAGCGGAAACAGTTCAGCAAGACTGCCACCAGACAGTTTGAAATTAAGGTGCAGTCCATCAAACTTCAGCGGGTTGTTAATCGTGCCATCTGCTTCCAGTTCCGTTTTTCCGATGTGGCCCTGCAGACGTATGGGATAGGCACGCGACAGATCTTCGAAGCTGCTGATGGAGCCGACCTCGCCATGTGCGAAGGTATCCAGATCGTTGTAAATTCCTTTTGCCGTCACTTGCAACATATGGGTGTTCGTCTGCGCTTCCATTGATGAACTGACTGCCACCGTGACATTCGCTTTATCAGGCGCACTGCGATAGGTAATCTCGCCATCATCAATTTCCATATTGCCAACTACCACGCTCTTGTTGCTCTTTGAATTGGGTTCGCCAAAGGTCCAGTTGTTCTCGGCTTTCGCGTTGCGTTCCAGCAGTAGCACTGGTTTTTCCAGTCGAAGTGCTGGTAACGAAATGCGACGAGTAAACAGACTGAATGGTGCGATGACCATTTCGACACGGTCAGCTTGCATCATGACCGGAGTGTCGCTCCATTCAACATTACTCAGCGAAATCTTGTTGAGCACTATGCGCGGGTGCCAGCGCACGGATACATCCATATCACCTTCTATATGAAAGGTTCGGCCAGTGGCAGCAGCAACGCGATGTTCGACAAAGCCACGCAGTGAATTCCAGTTGAACAGATACAGGAAGGCAGCCATGACGAGAATGATGGCAAAGAGCACTCCCAGTATTTTTTGTAATCGTGTCACAGTTGTCCCTGTTGCCAGAATTAATGGCGGCGGTGATCAGAGCTTGCACACAAGGACAAAACTTAATGTTGATAGCTTAATGAAGCAATGTGGTTCGCTGACTGCTTACTGTAAGAATGTGCTGACGAGCTGCAGAATGTCCGAGCGACTATGCGTTCATAAAGCGACGATCGCTACACCGTTTCAAAACCGCCGCTAATACCTTGCTCTACGCATTCCATGCTGCGATCAAGCCCGGTGCATACATCCATGTATGCCCGTTCTGCGGAACAAAGCAATGCTTTGTTAAAGAACCGCATCACCGCTATAGGCTCTGCAAAAAGTACTGTTTTTGACGGTTTTGAAAAACGTAGCGATACCGCTATAGAACTAACATTTGTGCGACGAATGTCAGGCTTGATCATCAGGTTTTGATGTGGTTGTTAAATGCCATGCGCGCAATATCTCCGCGACACTCCACGCCTGTGCGATGCAGCCATGTGGCTCATGCGGAGACTCAGCATCAAACACCTCGCTTATTGTGCCAATACCCGCCTCATTCAAGTGCTGGTTGTAAGCAGCTAGCAACTCACGTGCCTCGTTGCGATCAGGATGCACTTTTAACCATGCCTCGATGAAGTGCCCCAGCAACCATGGCCATACCGTACCCTGATGATAAGCGCCATCGCGTGAGCGCAGATTGCCACCATAGGTACGCTGATAGTCCGGATCATCAGGCGACAGCGTGCGTAAGCCCAATGGCGTCAACAGATGTTGCTGCACGGTATCAATCACGGCCGGCCAGTGCTGATGATCCAGTATGGGGTGATCGAGCGAGATGGCAAAAATCTGATTGGGACGCAGCCTTGTATCGTCACCATTTTTCTCAAGGTCTGGGCAATCCACCACGTCGTATAGATGATGCTTTGATTCAATCCAGAAGCGCCGGTTGAATGATGCACGCGCCTGTGCTGCAAGCACCGAATAATTGGCGACGGCTTCGTTCGTTTGATCCCACTTGCTCATCAGGCACAGCGCGTTATACCACAGCGCCTGGATTTCAACAGGTTTGCCGCGACGTGGTGTCACAATCCAGTCGCCCATTTTCGCATCCATCCATGTCAGCGGATGATCTGCACTGGCTGCAGCAAGCAACATATCCGAAGTATCGGCGTGAATGCCAAACGACGTGCCTTCGAGATGCGCCTTGATGATGTTCCGTAAGATCGGCAACATCTCCGTAAGAATGGCATCGTCAGCAGAGCGTTGTATGTAACGATGAATGGCGTGGAAGTACCACAGCGTTGCGTCAACGGTGTGATAAAGCCCAACGCGTTCGCCTTCAGGAAACAAGTTGGGCAATAAGCC
>DATAHE010000150.1:0-8093 GCA_036263355.1 Steroidobacteraceae bacterium
GAAGGCAGGCAGAATCATGATGTACACCTCGGGATGACCGAAGAACCAGAAGATGTGCTGGAACATCACTGGATCACCGCCACCTGCAGCATTGAAGAACGTGCTGCCGAAGTAATGATCGGTGAGCAACATGGTGACGGCGCCGGCCAGCACTGGCATCACGGCGATCAGCAAGTAAGCAGTGATCAACCAGGTCCAGGTGAACAATGGCATCTTCAGCAAGGTCATGCCGGGGGCGCGCATGTTCATGATCGTAACGATCACATTGATGGCGCCCATGATGGATGAAGCCCCCATCAAGTGAACGGCAAATACCGCCATCGGAAAGGCATCGCCAGTCTGCAATACCAGCGGTGGATACAGCGTCCAGCCGCCGGCTGGGCTGCCGCCGGGTACCAGCAGGGTCAGCAACAACAAGCCGAAGGCAAAGGGCAACAACCAGAAGCTGAAATTATTCATGCGTGGCAACGCCATGTCAGGCGCGCCGACTTGCATCGGAATCATCCAGTTGGCAAGGCCAGTGAACGCGGGCATCACCGCGCCGAACACCATGATCAGCGCATGCATCGTGGTCATTTGGTTGAATTTGCCGGGATCAAGAAACTGCACACCGGGTTGCAGCAGCTCGGCACGGATGAACATGGCCATCAAACCACCGGTAAGGAACATTACCAGTGAGAAGATCAGGTACATCGAACCGATATCTTTGTGATTGGTGGCGTAAGCCCAGCGGCGCCAGCCTTTCATCGGACCATGATGCCCATCATCATGACCATGGGCGTGACTGTCAGCAGTATGTGTTGCGCTCATAAATTGCTCTGCAAATCAAATTCGGTAGTGGATCAGGTCGTTGCTGCGGGTGCGGCAGCATCTGCGGGTGAGGCTTCGGCAGGTGGTGTCTGCTGCGCATTCAACCAGGCTTCGTAATCTTCAACGGATTTGACCACTACCACGATCGGCATGAAGCCATGATCGCGGCCGCACAATTCTGCGCATTGACCACGATAAGTGCCAACTTCATCAGCACGGAACCATAACTCATTAATAAAGCCCGGAATCGCGTCCTTCTTCATGCCGAAGGCGGGGACCCACCACGCATGAATGACGTCACCCGACGTTACTAGCAGGCGGACCTTTTTACCTACTGGCACGACCAAAGGATGGTCTACGTCGAGCAAGTAGTTAGGCACGGAATAGACATCGGCATTGGAACCTTTGATACGCGCTTCGTTGCTGTCGCGTGCCAGGGTGGAGAAAAAGTCCACTTTCTTATCCAGGTAGTCGTATTCCCATTTCCATTGGTAACCAGTCACCTTGATGGTGATGTCCGACCCGGACATGTCTTCGTCCTTGATCAACCCTTTGGCAGCAGGGATGGCCATGACCACCAGAATCAATATGGGAATGGCGGTCCAGATAACCTCAACCTTGGTGCTGTGAAGCAAGGTGGTATCGGCAACGGCACCCTTGGAGTGACGAAATTTGACGAGGGAATAAATCATGGCACCGAACACCACGACGGCAATCGCCACGCAAATCCAGAGAATCTTCATGTGCAGGCCGTACGCTTCCTTACTCAGCTCGGTGACGCCGGGTCGCATATTGAGTTGCCAGGCGGCAAAAGCAGGACTGGCCAGCAAAATACCGGCAATGATTGCCCCGGATTTCACCCCTACTTTCATAAGGGCTTTCAGGTTCTTCGACATGTACCAAGTGCTCCCAAGATCAAAAAGCTGGCTTTCCAGCTACACAAACCCGCCCGGCGTGGCCCGGTCGGGGGCGCGCAGTTTAACCTTCGCGTTGCATTGTGAAAACACTATTGTCGCGGGTTTAGTGCCGAGATGTCGAGTAAATCCGCTATCGACGCGATGTGTTTCTCATCAAGATGCGGTATCAGCCCAAGACAAGGTGGGTTCAGACGCTGCTTCAATGTGCCAAGATTACCGTCCAATCGCGGGAAAAGCGGATCAATGACATTGCCAACCCAGCCCAGCAATGGACAGCATCGCCCTTGTTCGATTGAAGTCGCCGTCAACACTGCATGATTCAGGCAACCCAATCGCAATCCCACTACCAATACCACCTCCATTTGCAGCGATTCTGGAAAATCACTGAGAAATCCTTCGGCCAGTGGCACCCTCCACCCGCCCGCACCTTCAACCACAACCACGTCCGCGTTTGATAACAGTTCCGCGTGGCATGAGGTGAGACGGTTGAAATCGATATTGACCCCCGCTTCGGCGGCCGCAAGATGTGGCGCGGTGGCAGGTTCGAAGCAGTAAGGATTCACGATGTCGTAATCGGCATCGACATTCGATACAGCTCGCAACGCCAACGCATCTTCATTGCGCAGACCATCAACTGTCATCACGCCACCACTGGCAACGGGCTTCATGCCTGCAACACGCAAGCCTTGTGCTTTGAATTTCTCAATCAATGCACACGCCACCAGCGATTTGCCAACGCCGGTATCTGTGCCTGTGACAAAGATGCTGCGCTTCATCAGCGAGTCCGTCGGCCAATATCACTCAGTGGAATCCGCACTTCGCTACTTAGTCTATGTAACGTTTGCGGGGCCGCGTTACCCCATGCCTGTCCGTATACAACTTCGTATGTCGCGGGCAGCATTTCGTTCTGCCGGTATTGTTCATACGCGGCGATGACTTGATTAAGAGCCGACTTGCCAGTCATGCCGCGCTGGCGATGAGCGGCAACATTGTGCGCGCCAATCGCTTTCAATTCGCGCATCAATGAAAGTGCATCAGGATAGGTCAGTGTGAATCG
Source organism: Steroidobacteraceae bacterium (assembly GCA_036263355.1). GTDB lineage: Bacteria > Pseudomonadota > Gammaproteobacteria > Steroidobacterales > Steroidobacteraceae > CAILZL01. The sequence goes on from DATAHE010000150.1 coordinate 2,785, forward strand.
CTCTATATCCAGCACCGGCTCAGCTAGTCCGGCGCGCATCATGGCGTCACCCAAATCATGCATGTCGATGAAGGTATTCACGTGCGGTTGCGAATCCACTTTACTCCAGGCATTACGCAATTCACGCAAGGTATCGGGACCAAAGCTGGAGAAGATAAACACACCGTCAGGCTTGAGCACGCGGCGCACTTCGCTGAAGACTTTATCCGGTGGATCGCACCACTGCAGCATCAGATTGCTGAACACCAGATCAACCGATGCAGACTTCAATGGCAGTTGCATGGCATCTGCGCAGACGCGAGTGATTTTTTTGCCACCGAACCACTTACTGCCAAGCCATCCGCCTGATGCATTAGCATGCTGCAACATTCCAAGCGCTGCATCGAGTGCAATGACTGTTGAAGATGGATACTGCGTTTTAAGCTGATGCGAGCTGTGCGCCGTACCGCAGCCCACATCCAGCACCACCGATGGTTGAAGCTTGAAGAGATTCAACCGTTCCAGCAAGCGTTCACGCACTTCTTTCTGTAGTACGGCGACGGCGTCGTAACGTTCACCCGCCGCACTGAAAGAACGACGTACTGCGCGTTGATCAAGCGACATTGATTCATCCGAACTCATGTCGCACCTGACAGAGGCAGCTGCGCTATAAATTGATTGAGCGCTGTCATAAACTCATCGCGATGCGAAAGAAAACAGGCGTGACCAGCGCGCTTGATCTCGATGTACTGTGAGTTGTGCATCAACGAATGCGTTGACTGTGTTGCAGCAGGATGTGCAATGCGATCATGTTCTCCCGCGATCAACAACGTCGGCACCTGGATGCGTGACAGTAGCGGTCGCAAATCCATATCACGCAACATCGTCAACGCCGCTTCGAGCATCTGAGCGTCCGGCGGATGTTGTATCAAACTATTCCGTAGTGACTTTAGCGTCTGCATGGCATGCACATCACCACGTACTTGCAGCGAAAGAAAATCCTGCACCGTGGTATCAATATTTTCATGCAGTCTCGCAAAGAACTGTGCAAACACATTGGGCGCCATGCCTTTTGGCCAGGAGGCATCTGCTACAAACTTCGGTGTCGCACTGACGAGTACTAATGCACGCAGCGACATGCAAGTAGCCAGTTGCAATGCAATCTGTCCACCCAACGACCAACCGAGTACAACAGCATTCTGAGGTACATACGGACGTATACGCTCAGTCAGTTGATCGAGCGAAGCAATGCTTTTGTCTGCATCACTACGACCATGTCCCGGCAGATCGATGTTGTGCACGCGATAGCTTTTCGCAAGTAGCGACGCCACTTCGGCAAACACACCACCATGCATCGCCCATCCATGCAGCAGCACGATATCAGGACCATCGCCGTTGATCTCGACGTACACACTCATGGCGCAATAACAGGCAGGCGCGATAATGCGTCTAGTAAACGATCAATATCTGTTTCACTGTGTGCTGCAGACAGCGTGATACGCAATCGCGCTGTACCTTGAGGAACTGTCGGCGGGCGGATGGCAGTCACAACGAAGCCTTCTTCAAGCAATATCGTACTGGCGCGCAATACATTCACTTCGTTGCCCATCATTAATGGTTGAATCGCAGTTGAGGACTCCATCAGTTTTAACCCCAACTGCTTTGCACCAGCGCGAAACCTTCTGATATGTGTGTGTAGAACTTCGCGACGCCACGACTCACGTTGCAGTACTTGAAGTGCTTCGCGCGTTGCCGCAGCAACTGCAGGCGGTGTCGCCGTCGTATAAATATAGGTGCGGGATTTCTGGATCAGCGTTTCTACCAACTCATTCGAGCCTGCGATAAAAGCACCGCATACGCCCAACGCTTTGCCAAGCGTCGCCATATAGATGGGCACATCATCAGCAGACAGGCCAGCGGAATTCACACTGCCTTTCCCTTGCTCACCCAGCACACCAAATCCATGTGCATCATCGATCATTAGCCATGCACTGTATTGATGACACCGAGATGCAAGTTCTTTGAGTTGCGCAATATCACCATCCATGCTGAACACGCCATCGCTGAGCACCCACTTGCGCGATGCCTTGCTGATGCTGAGATAACTTTGCAGCACGTCAAGATCGTTGTGTTGATAGCGCGAGAACTCGACACCCTGCTGCAAGCCTGCATCGATTAACGACGCATGATTCAAGCGATCTTCAATGACAGTATCACCGCGCTTGAATAGCGCACTCGCCACACCGAGATTAGCCATATAACCCGTCGAGTAACACAATGCTCGCTCACGACCAACAAAGGCAGCAAGTTCGTCCTCGAGTGCGTGATGTTCTGAGCTGTGACCGGTGACCAGATGTGCAGCACCACTACCGACACCATAACGTTCAGCGGCCGCAGCCATGGCCCGGCGGACATCGATATGACCACTCAAACCCAGATAGTCATTACTGCAAAAGCTCACGCATTCGCGATCGATGCCGTCAGCGCGAACACGTACATGTGTTGGAGCGACAGGATCAATGACGTCAATGATTTTGCGGCGACGATAACGGTGAGCCTGCTCGATTAAATCAAGCTCACCGCGAAGCGACTCATCCAGCGACGGCATTGCTCATGGCGCTCGCGTGAGAATGCTCATGCGCATGATCCGTCTCGCAAACTTCGGCAACGACCGTCGATGCTTCGGGTGTGATGCCCAGTTTGGCGAACAGCGCATGATCGCGATCTGCTTCTGGATTTTCTGTGGTGAGTAACTTGTCGCCGTAGAAAATGGAATTGGCGCCAGCAAGAAAGCACAATGCCTGCATCTCATCACTCATGTCGGTGCGACCTGCAGATAAACGTACATGTGACTTCGGCATCAGCAAACGCGCCACCGCAATGGTGCGAATAAATTCAAATGGATCAAGCGGCGCTGCGTTCTTTAAAGGCGTGCCTGCAACATGCACCAGCTGATTGATCGGCACGCTTTCTGGATGCTTGGGCAATGTTGCCAATGTTTGCAGCAGCTGCGCACGATCCTGATCGGTTTCACCCATGCCCAGGATGCCACCACAACACACATTGATGCCCGCATCACGCACATTTTGCAACGTATCGAGACGATCCTGGTACGTGCGCGTCGTAATGATCTTTTCGTAGAAAGATTCTGAGCTATCAAGATTGTGGTTGTAGTAATCAAGTCCTGCATCTTTCAAAGTTTGTGCTTGATTAGGCGTCAGCATGCCTAGCGTTGCACAGGTTTCCATTCCCAGATCACGAACGCCGCGAACCATTTCAGCGATCACTTTTAATTGCTTGTCCTTGGGGCTGCGATACGCCGCCCCCATACAGAAACGTGTTGCACCCTTTGCCTTGGCAGCACGCGCGCTTTCCAGCACTTCATCGACGGCCATCAGCTCTTCGCGTTCTAGGCCCGTGTCATAGCGAACACTTTGCGGACAGTAGGCACAGTCTTCAGGACATGCGCCGGTCTTGATGGACAGCAGCGTACTCACCTGCACTTCATTGGGATTGAAGTGTTGCCGATGTACGCGTTGCGCGTGATACATCAAATCCGCAAAAGGCAGTGCGAACAGTTCTCGTACTTCGGCCAGCGTCCAGTTGTTGCGAACTGTGCCCAGCATTTGAGTGTTTACTTGTGTCATCCCGATCTCAGCCACGTAAAGGCAACGTCATACGGTGATGAGATTTTGCAAAACCGTAAAAACCTACATCTGTTTAACTTGGGTTTTCATCGGAGCGTACACGGACGGTATCCGCGGCTTTGCCAAAATCTGATTACTCGCGGCGTTGCCTCACACGAGTCACTTAGTTAATCCAACGCAAAGCCTAGAAATTCCTCATTTCAAGACCTTAGGTTCGCCAGACAATGTGCTCAGTATTTAAGGAAGGCGATGGTCTGTCAACCGCAAATGGAAAATCTGGTTTACCACTGGCTTGAATCGATTAAACGCAAAGTCCTGACGCCCACCTGCATTGCATGCAACGGGCAGGCGAGCTGCTCGGGAGATTTGTGCGTTGGGTGCAAGACCGACCTTCGCTTTAACGCCTGTTTTTGCGTTCGCTGTGCAATTCCACTAGCGGAACAATCGGCCATATGTGGCGCCTGCATGCGCCTGCCGCCACGTTACCAATACAGTTACTGCGCCTTTGAATATGGCTATCCCATTGCCGAGTTCGTACGCAAACTTAAGTATGGCTATTCATTATCGCAGGCACAGGTGCTGGGGCAGTTACTCGCCGAATACTTGCATCAACATCATCACACTACATGGCCAGATTGCATTGTGCCGGTACCGTTATCAACACCGCGATATCACGAACGTGGCTTCAATCAGGCGATTGAACTGGGACGTGTGCTGGAAAAGAACTTGAAGATTCCATTGCGCACCGACTTGCTGGAACGAACCCGTCACACGGTGGAACAAGCCGGGTTGTCGCGTCGCGAGCGTCGCAAGAACTTGCGCAATGCTTTTGCGGTTGCTGGACCGAAACTACCGGATCACGTTGCCATTCTTGATGATGTCGTGACCACTGGCAGCACGGTAAATGAAATCGCCCGCACGTTAAAACGAGCGGGCGTTTCGACTATCGAGGTGTGGGCCGTGGCGAGAGCACCACTTCACTAGCGCTGTTACTTTTTCTTCTTCGCTTTTTTGGCTTGCTTTGTGGCCTTTTTCTCGACCTTCTTGGCCGCTTTCTTTGCCTGCTTGGTCGATTTCTTGACCTGCTTCTTCAGCTTCTTGGCGTTCTTCTTTTCTTTCTTTGCAGATTTAGCAGCAACGGTTTTCACTGCGGCTTTTGTCTTTGCTGCCTTCTTCTTTGCAGCTTTCTTTACAGGCTGTTTTGCAGGCGCAGTCTCAACTGCAACAACGGCTGGCTTCTTTTCTGCTTTAGGCGCGGCTTTTGGCTTTGGTTCTGGTTTTGGTTTAGGCGGCGCTAACGCAGCTTCCATACGCGCAGTGATCTGATCAAGCGCGCCTTCACCTTTTACGATACGCAATAAGCCGAGTTGCTTGTAATGGTCGATCAAAGGCTTGGTCTGTGATTGATATACTTCAAGACGTTTGGCAATCACATCTTCCTTATCATCGCTACGTTGATACAGCTCACCGCCGCAGTTGTCGCAATTGCCGCTGGCAGGCAATGCAGAAACGCTGAATACCTTGCTGCAGCTCTTGCAGACACGACGGCTGGCGAGACGCGCGATGACCGCAGCGGGTTTCACATCCAACAGCAACACGGCCTCGAGCGGCTGACCAACATCATTTAGCAACGAAGACAGCGCGGTTGCCTGTTCGCTATTGCGCGGAAAGCCATCGAGAATG
>DATAHE010000151.1:0-3800 GCA_036263355.1 Steroidobacteraceae bacterium
GAAGAAGGACATTGCGGTGGCAAAGGCTCTGAAGCCCATAAGGCTTCAGTGACCGGCGATACCATCGGCGATCCTTACAAGGACACAGCAGGCCCTGCCATTAATCCGTTGATCAAGATCATCAACATTGTGGCGTTGTTGCTGGTGCCACTGCTGTAATTGGCGACCTGTACATAAACATAATCGGCGTTGAAAAAGCACCTTCGGGTGCTTTTTCTTTGTCCGCCGGTCTTTCGCAGCTATACTGCTGCCGTCGCAAAAAAGGCAGGGATGTCTCAACGCCATCAAATCAATAATGCGGAAGCCTGTTACCCCTTAGCCCCCGATCATGATGCTACGTCGTCGCAATGATGTTGTCTCCGCAGCTGTGCGCTCTCCGGGTGCATTGCCTGCTCAAACATTGACGCATGCGTACATCCGTTTTCCGACGTGGCACGAACAGCTGGTGCAATTTCTGACGCGTTATCTGTTCGCCACACTGGGATTGTTGTTCTTCAACTATGGCGCACATGCCGCGCCAACCTGGTTACCACTGACGCAGATCAATGTTGTCTTCATTGTTTATCTTGTTCTCAACTCTATCAATCTCCTGCATGCCAGACTCCATCCACAATCGGCGGCACGCTACCGTCTTGCATTGCTAATTGATATCGCGATGGTCACGCTGAGTGTGATCAATGATCCCAACCAGATCCCGCCTTCGATGGTTGCCTACATTGTTGTCGTATTGGGCAATGGCATGCGCTACGGCATTCGTTTCTTTGCAGAAGCACTGATCGCCACACTGGTAGGGGCCATTCTTGCGCTATCAACACGCTATGGCGTGTTACATCTGCCCATGCCGCAGGGAACCTTATTTCTTACTTTATTCGGCGCGTTGATTGTCATCTATGCCTATATATTGATGGGCCGTATTGAACGGTCACGGCAGCGCAGCGAAGAGCGCAGTCGCACCGATGTGTTAACAGGACTGCTGAATCGTCGCGGCCTGCGCGAACTAGTTGAGATGCGACTTAACAGCAAGCAATGGATGACAAGCAAGCCTATTGTGGTGTTTGCTGATCTGGATAACTTTAAGACAGTGAATGACAACCATGGTCATGCAGAAGGAGATCGCGTACTTGCCATGGTGGGCAGCCTGCTCAAGAAGACATTGCGTGATCATGACTTGATTGCTCGTTACGGCGGTGATGAGTTTCTGGTATTGCTGACGGATGTAGAACTACATGAGGCGCAGGAAATTCTGTCGCGGGTTCAAGGAAGCATTGAGGCCTGGTTTCGTGCCAATAATCTTGCCTGTGGCATCAGCATGGGCTTTGCCACTGCACCGCATGAGGAATGGAATCTGGACAAAGTACTGCATAACGTCGATAGCATGCTGTATCAATCCAAGGCAAAACGAAATGCGGCGAAGACTGCGACACCGGTCGATATCAATCCCGCGTAAATAGTGGGCGATCACATTGTCTTAACTCTGCGACTTAACCCAGCAATGATTACCGGTCGCTGTTTGTGCAATCAAGTTGCATACGAATATCGTGGTACGCCGCTGTTCCAGGTAATTTGCTGTTGTGAGGATTGTCAGCGCGCATCCGGCAGCAGCCATGTACCTGTAATGGGCGCGAACAAGTCAGAGTTTGCTGTAACTGCCGGCACCACTAAAACATACGTCTCGACTGGCGGCAGCGGTAAACAATCCATCCGTCACTTCTGCGCTGATTGCGGCAGCCTGTTATTCGGCACGCCCGAAGTCGCCAATGAGATGGTCACCATCTATGCGGGTTCGCTGGATGACAAAAGTCTCTTTACGCCCACATCAGTGATCTTCGGTAGATCAAAAGTCCACTGGGAAGTTTTTGATCAGAGCATGGCCGTGTTCGAAGCGTTACCGAAACGCTAACAGATTGTAGAAGTTTGGTGATTTACGACTGCATTGACATTAATGCAATCAAGCATCATCTCTTCATCGAATTATTTTGCGGCTGGTGTGTTCGCCAATGCCGCAATTCTCACTGCCTCAGTAGTGAAAGCTGTAAGGTCCTTGTGGCCCTTGGTAACGCCTCGATAAGGCGTAGCGTCTGCCGGGTGGTTGGCGGCCGTGATGCTCAGTGTCTTCGCTTCGGACATCGTGACAAGTTGTTCCAGCGACACTTCATAGTAACTCTCAAGCACATTATAGGTATGGCGCTTGTACGGCATGTCACTGATGTGCAGCGTAGAGCGATCTTCGGTATGACGCGGAAAAGTGAGTTCCTTATCGTCTGCCCACACTGTCAATGTTGAAAAATCGTCTACCACTCTTTTCTTGCGACGCACGGGGTCCGTGATCCATTCCAGCAGGCACAGATAGAGACGTCGCTTGCCAGCCTGATTAACTTCCAATGCGCCCAGATCGATAAAATTCACCAGTTTGCCACTGGCTTGCATATCGCGGCGAAAGAAAGTCAACGCACTTTTCTGTGCGGTAACGGATACGGTGGTTTGTTCATCAATCCAGCTACGTACATCATCTTCCGCAGCATGTGCTGGTGTCATCAATGCAGTCGCCAACAATAGAATTGTAAACAGCAGTGCAGTTCGTGGAATCGTGTTACGCATTATCGTATCAATTATTGGTTTGAAACCAGAGCTGGATGGTCTTTGTATATGTATTGTGCCCGGCAGCAATATGTATGTCACTGAACCGCACGTCAAGCGCGCTATGTGACGGACAAACCAAAACTGCAACATTGTCGACATTCGACGATACCGTTACTTATCGATATCTACGCGTAAATTAACGACAAAGCGACCTACAAACCGCCCCAGAGCGCCAGCACGACACCGGTAACTACCAGCAATAAACCTGCTATCTCATGATGCTGTGTTTTTTCCTTTAAATACCAGCGCGCAAACAGCAGCGTGAACACCACTTCGACTTGCCCGACTACGCGCACCAGTGCAACAGGCGCATTGGCGAATCCAGTGAACCAGCATGCAGAACCCGATGCGGCGAGGATTCCAACCTGGGAGGAAATCCGCCATGTAGTGAATGCAGCGCGCAATGTATCGCGATCACGAATCAGCAACCAAGTGACATGGAGTAATGTCTGTATCGACATCACTGCCACAAGAACGATCAACGCTGCATAAGTTGCATCGACGAGATGCAGATTGATCACCGCGCGTTTCACAAATACACCAGTGAGCGCAAACAACGCGCCTGCGCCCAGACCACACAGTGCCGCGGGATTTCGCATCAGCTTGCCGAAACCATCCGACCGAAAATTTCTTCCCCACAGTGAAAGCACCAGAATGCCTGTTACACCGCAGGCTATTCCCGCAATCACCCACAACGATAGATGTTCACCCAACACCAACCACGCAACAATGGCCGCCTGAACCACTTCGGTTTTCGAAAACGCGGTGCCAACAACAAAGTTGCCGCAACCAAAAGCGGCGATCAATAGAATGGTTGCAAGGATTTGTGCGATGGCGGCAATGCTTGCATCTACATAGAAAAGTGGATGGAATGCTGGCAACGCTGCGTGATTTATATGCACATATATCAGCAACAGGATCACTCCCACTGGCAAACCATACAGATATCGCACCAGACCTGCGACGCTCACGCTGATCAAGCTACGCAATTTTTGTTGTACGGCGGTGCGCCACGCCTGAAACAATCCGGCGCATAACGCGGCTGGCAACCAGATGAGAGAATGGATCACATCGACCTCCTTAAGCGGCGCTTATGATGCTTGCCAGCAGCGCCTGCGGGAATCGATCAATCACGATGGCTTGTTCACCAGTGGCGATGG
>DATAHE010000152.1:0-8054 GCA_036263355.1 Steroidobacteraceae bacterium
GCGCCCACGACTTGAGCGCTGACTCGATTTCACCATCAGCGCCTAGGTTAATGGGTTTACTCAATAACATGAATTCGGTGGTGTTCGGGGAATTCGAAACAAGCTCACGAATGGCGTCAGATAATACGGCCATGTTGAATAGTCCTTGAGCTAACGAGTCTATCTTGTCTAACTAATGTATAGCTTGCGGATTTATCGCAGCGCGAAAGCGATAACGTTCTAATGTGATAAATCTTCTTACACAGAGACGTCTAATGCGCCATCGCTTCAACAATCATTCTTTCTATTTTTTCGAAATCAGGAATCAGTGGCGCATCGTTGATCATACGTACCTGGCACAACACAGGCTGTTGTCCCCATGCTGGTTGTTTGGGATCAGACTTCACCAGGTCAGGGCTTAAGCGAACGAGTTGAGGAAAGCCTTGCGTCACCATACCGAAGTAACCGCGGTCCAATTTGCCAGTGAGACCAACACAAATGATGATGCGTGAACGTGCACCAGTGGATGCAATCGATTTGCTGCACATGGATTCGAATGAAACAACCGGCACCAACCGATCATTCCATTCGATGTTGCCCAAAAACCATTGCGGTGTATTTGGCACCACATCGGGCTGACGCCATGAGACCACTTCGGCAACGCAGGTACGTGGCAATACCAGCTGTGCATCGGCCACTGGCACAATCAAACTGTATAACTCATCGCTGGGAACGGCACTCATCAGTTCATCCTCCGGCGACCACGTAGCTGTGCTTCCATTGCATCGAGCAACTGATTGTCCTGATAAGGCTTGCCGAGATAATCATTCACGCCCACTTCAATGGCGCGGGCACGATGTTTCTCGCCCACACGCGAAGTAATCATGATGATAGGCACATTCTTCAGACGTTCATCCGAACGCACATGGCCTGCCAACTCGTAACCATCCATGCGAGGCATTTCAACGTCGAGCAGAATGATATCGGGAACATGTTCCTGCATGGTCTCCCATGCATCAACGCCATCCTTCGCAGTGATAACACGCATGCCATTACGTTCCAGCAGGCGTTGTGTCACGCGACGTACGGTAATGGAATCATCCACCACCAACACCATCGTGCGGCGTTCATCACCACGGGGCAACATGCGCTCTTCTGCTTCCACTTCGGCACGTGAACGCCACTCGGAACGAACCAGTGCACCCATGTCGAGAATGATGACCACACGACCATCACCCAGAATGGCCGCACCAGAAATACCACGAATACCCGCGATCTGCGGGCCGACAGACTTCACCACGATTTCGCGGTTACCCATCATCTCATCCACCAGCAATGCCGTGGAATGTTCACCGGCCTTGATCAAGATCAGTGGCACTTGTTCATCACCTTCGGGCAGCATGGATGCAGGGCCATCAATGAATGCGCCGAGGTTCTGGAACTTATATGTCTGGCCACCATAAATAAGCGGAGTCTTGGCAGCAAGATGCGCTTCGACTTCGGAGCGATTCATGCGCACTACACCTTCAACCGATGACAGGGGCAATGCATACAACTCGTTGTCACCCACGCGCACCAGCAATGCCTGACTGACGGCCAGCGTGAATGGCAGGCGAATAGTGAACTTGACGCCTTCACCAAATTTACTTTCGGTGAATAACGCGCCGCCGAGCTTTTTGATTTCATTCACCACTACGTCCATGCCCACACCACGACCCGCATGTTGCGTTACCGTGGTTGCAGTGCTGAAGCCGGGTTCCAGAATCAATTGCATGGCTTCTTCATCGGTGAGTACGCGATCTTTGGGAATCATTCCCTTGGCTTTGGCTTTTTCGCGTACTGCGTTGACATCGATACCGCGACCATCATCTTGCAGAATGATGACCATTTCAGAACCTTCGCGATGCAGCTTAACCGTGATGGTGCCGCCAGCCGCTTTGTTTCTCTTGACGCGTTCATCAGGCGTTTCGATGCCGTGAATAATTGAATTACGCAGCATGTGTTCGAAGGGTGGCAACATGCGCTCGAGAACTTGTCGATCCAGTTCACCACCGGCACCGACCACATTCAATTCAACTTGCTTGCCAGTTTCGCCAGCGACTTGACGCACGAGGCGAGTTAGACGTTGTACATGACGTGAGAACGGCACCATGCGAGTCCGCATCAAACCATTCTGCAACTCGGTGACCACACGTGACTGTTGCAGCAACAAGTTCTGTGCTTCGCGCGTCATGCCGCCCAATAAATTTTCAAGCGATGCCACGTCACTCACCGATTCCGCGAGTGCACGCGAGAACTGCTGAATGGTGGAATAACGATCCAGCTCCAGCGGATCGAAATCTTCATTCGAATGGGAATCATCCTGATGCTTGTGCAGAATCTGCGCTTCGGTTTCCAGTTCCAGATTACGCAACTGATCTTTCAATCGCGATACGGTGCGATTCAATTCACTGAGATTGAATTCCACTTGTGAAACTTGTTGTTCCAGCCGAGAACGCAGAATGCTGACTTCACCTGCATTGTTCAAAAGATCATCCAGCAGGTCGGCATCGACGCGTGCGACTTCGCCTCGTTCATGTGTTTGTTGCTCGCGACCTGGCAATGCATGCGCTGGCGTTACCGCAGGTGCAGCTACTACTTCGGACACAACAGGTGCCGTTGTTGGAGCGGTGTTTGATACAGATGAAGCTACCGGTGTTGCAACGTCAAACGATGCCGGTTCAGGCGCCTTCATTTGCGGTGCAGCCACAACGTCATCCAGATGCGGCGTGATGTCATGCATCACTTCTTCGTCATGAGCGTCAAGATCATGCGACTCGAGCACCACTTCGGTAACTTCAGGCGGGGTCACCGGATTCGGAAGATTAGGTAATTCGAAATCGATGGTTGATTCAGTTGGCGGTGCAAACGCAGGACCTGGCGCGATATCGCTCAACTCATGCACATCAAACTCTTCCATCGGCGCAGCGCTGAACGAATGCATCACCTCAAGTGCCTGCGTCGGTGCAAATGCATTGGGATGCAGATGCTCCTGCGGCAGGTCAAGATGAATGGAGTGTTCGGCGATCTGGTTTCCCGACTGCGGATGCTGCAAATCATCGCCAGCAAACGAAGTAATAAACGGCAGTTCATTCGCGGCGGGCATGTTGCGAATGACTTCGGCAACTTGTGGCGTTACAACAGCGGGTGGCGGTTCGCCTTTTGCCATTGCCTTGATGCGTGCAATCAAATGCGGCGCACCACTGACATTCTTGCCTTCTGCCACGACATCGCGCATGCGATGCAACACATCAAGACCATTCTGTAGCATCTCGAACACCTGCGGTGATGCAGTGACCACACCGTGTTCCAGCATCTCCATGAAGGATTCCAGCTCGTGACTGAGATCGCCCATGGAACGAATGCCCGCCATGCGTGCACCACCCTTGATGGTGTGCAACGCGCGTTTCAATTCATGTGATTGCGCCTGATTACCGCGATCACCACGCCAGTTGTTGAACGAGCTGTCAGCAACTTCCAGCAATTCACTGGCTTCTTCAGAAAAGATTGCAGCCACTTCGGCATCAAACTCTTCGTCAGCAGCAACAGGAACCGCATCGAGTTCTGCCGGTGCAGTGGTAATCGATTGTGGATTCATCGCCGGACCTTTCGACATGGGTCGATTCGATGAACGTCGATCAGGATTCAGCTCCGAAATCGTTGCGGTTGTTGACAGCCGCGTAGAGATTTCTGGTGATGGTTCCACGACCTGTACCACTGGCGGCACTGGCACAACTGGCGGCATGGGCATCGACATGACTTTAGCGGTTGCCGCAGAGTCATTAATCACTTCAGCAGCAGTGTTCAACACCGGTGCCGATTCACTCTTAATGGCTGCGTTCAGCGCATCATCCCATTCACGTGAATCCAGGACGATATGTGTATGCGTTCCCGTATGAAAATCTTCGGCAACGTAATCTGGCAAGGCCTGATTGCGTGCAGTGGCTGCATTGCTTGCATACTGATCCGGTGTTCCATCGGGATTCACTTGCGGATGCAGGTACTCACTAATCGGATCGAACGCCGGACCTTTGCGTAACACCGTTTCGATGGGTGATTCCACCATTTTTTGCAGATCATCCACTGTCAGGCTGACCCACTCTTCCTCTTCTTCATTATCTCGTACCGACAGCACATCGTTTTCCGTGATCGTCTCCGAGCCACGCGGTATTTCACCGGGGTGTGACATGTCGATCATGGTGTATTGATTGACAGCCGTTTGATCAGCCGCAGGCAACATGCTGGTGGAGTCAACTGACGATTCGCGCTGACTTAACTCTTGATCGAGTTTTTGCTCCAGCGCCTGGATACCAGCGGCAATATGACTTTGTGATTTGAAGAACACCGAATCTTCATTCACATGAGAGATGATCGTGTCGATGGCAGAGGCTGCCTCATTCAACAACATCAACCCTTCGGCAGGAAGCGGCGCCGAGTTGTCGTACAGCTTGCGTATATAGTGATTCAGCGGCTCGGCGATCTTGATGCTCTGTCGCACAGCAGCGGTCTTGGATGCGCCGCTGATGGTGTGACAGGCACGATGCAATACTTCGGTGACTGAATAGGGTGGTGGCAACACAGAGCAGTCGTGAACGTACTCACGAATAGCCGCGATGTGTCCGGCCACTTCCTTTGAAAAGATATCGTGCAATGTGGGATCCATTGACACAGGAGATTGGTTCGTTGCTTTCTTTTCTGCGACAGGCGCAGCTGGCTTCGCTGGCGCCGATTGAGAGGGCGACTTTGCAGCGTCGCTCATCTTCAGCGACGGAACCATTCCGGTATCGCTGCTATTGCGCTTTTGATCACGAGTACCTGCAAAGGTATAGGCCCACGATATCAATGCGCCAATATTACCCTGGGGTGCACGGCCACTTTCAAGCTGTTCAGCAAGCTCCGGCAGAGTGGCTACTGCTTGACGCAACAGCTCCATCATCTCAGGTGTACGGTCCAGTGTTTTGCTGATGATGCGATTGAGCATGTTCTCCATCGACCATGCGAATTCACCAATCAGTTGCGCTCCCACCAAGCGGCCACTGCCCTTCAAGGTGTGGAACGAACGACGCATCTGCGTCAACGCATCCATGTTCTGCGGGTCTTCATCCCAGCGCGGCAACAACTGCTGCAACTTGGTAATTTCTTCGCGCGCTTCTTCGATAAACAGTTCGAGGAATTCCGGACTTGCCTTGTCTTCGGGCTTCACCAGCACCGGCGGCAAGTTAATCATGGTGGCAGAATGATCAATACGTGATTCATCCAGCACTGGTTCCTTGTCGCGAATAATCTGCGTGGGTTCGTTCCTGGCACCCGGTTCAAGCACGCGCGTTGCACTGTGAATGGAATTGGCCATCGTCGGCTCGATCTGCGTGGCGCTCATGATATTGGTCAGGTTTTGTGGAATGCGGTACATACCGGTTCCACCCTTACTCATGTCATCCAGCACTTGAAGGCAACCTTCTGCATTGTCCAGCATGTACCAAGGATCGTTACGTCCTGCCTGCAATGTCTCGAGATAATATTCAACCGCAACAATGGCATCGGCGAGGCGATCCATCTTTTCTGGAATGCGTGGCAGAATTTCCGGGCGCGCGTAACGATCCAGTGCATTGCGAATACGTTCAGTAATCGCCACTGCACGCGTCTTGCCCAGCATCAACAAGCCTGCATTAATGCCACGAATTAATTGTGGGATCTGATCCAGCGTCTGTGTTTCACCGGGATGTTCCAGTGCCAACGCAATGGATTCCTTGATGCGTGCCATGTTCACAATACATTCACGCAACACGGCTTCGGAAACCTGACGGAACTCAACATCCTTATCAGGCTTCTCACCACCACCCTCAGCATCACCGTCTTCTTCCGGCATGATCAAACCGACCAGCTGCGAGTCCAGCCCGTCTTCAACACTGATCAAGGTCGAAGCCATTGACATCAGAGACGAGTCATCGACTGTTGCATGTGATTGCAACATCTCCTGCAACATGGTCGTTTGTTGCTGTACTTGTTCGCGTAAATCACCCAGGCCAAGCACGCCCAGCGTGTCACCTATTTTCTTCAGCAATTCAAGTTGTGGCGCGAGTTCATCGATTTCCATACCGCCCTTGCGCACAAAAATATCCAGCGCATCTTTGACGCGCGCGAGATCTTCCTTGATGGCACTGGCCACGGTCTTCATCAACTTGACTGATGGCGCCGAGAGACTTTGACGTGCCGCTTCAACTTGGGCGTCAACCGGCAACAGATCATTCAAACGGAATGAAGCACGTACGGCGGCAACACGCGCACCATCACTGGCTGCACGGGCAACGTAGTACAAAAGATTGTTCAATAGATCGAGTGGCGGCTTCTCGCAATACTTGGATTCACCTTCGGTATACAGGCGTTTCATTTCACGATCTGCCTGACCCAGCAAACGCTTGATCGACGCAGTGCTATCCAGTCCGCCTTCGCGCAATGCTTCGAGCACCGCACCCACTACCCACCACAACTGAAATACGGGTTGAGTAACAGCAACGTGTTCCAGCTTCTCCGCAGCACGCGCAAGAATTTCGAGATTCTGTTCGATGCGTTCGCCCTTGATCCATCCGAGCAAGCCCAGCTGGAATCGCGTACGCATTTTGCGCGACCACTGCGTGGCATTGGCATTGGGTTCGCCGGGTGCAGGAGCTTGTGGATTCGCAGGCTGATCAGAACTGAGGTTAAGCAACAACAACGTGCCTTCGGACAGCAATGGATTGCCGCGCACCGCACGCAGATCATTCAGCAAAGGCAACAGCACCAATGCCATATCACGACCACCGCCCATCACACGTTCAAGATACGTGGGCAGTTGCACCATCGAACGCATCAATGCATCGAGACCTTCTGGCAGATGCCGCTTCTGACCGATGTTGTCGATCAGGTATTGAGCCAGTTGTTCCATCTCCTCGACCAGCAACGCAGCACCAAACACTTCAACCAGGCGTAAAGCACCACGCACCAGTCGCAGATGCTCGCGACATTTTTGCAGCAAGTCGACGTTGTCCTGCTGTTCGCCGAACAACTCAAGCGCGTTACGCGCATCGTTCAATTCGTTATTAACTTCGCGCGCAACAACGTGCAGGGTTTGCGTCGTTACATTACTCATAATGTGGCGCTCCGGTGATCAGCATGCATCATCGTGATACCCCACCCACTTTTTTTGCATCCGCATTCGATTTCCCAGTCGGCATTTTGGTCTGTGGCTGTGTCTTAGTCGGTGTTTCTGCGATTTCAACAATGTCTTCGGGACGTGTCATGGGAACATTGGTCATATCGCTCAAGCGGAAGCCAGCAACCGATTTACGCAACGAACCTGACAACTGCGCCAGCTTGCCAATGGAGTTGGAAGTTGCAGCACTGTTGTCGGCGGTTTGCGCGCTGATCTCGCGCAGCACTTGCATGTTGCGAGAAATGTTCTGTGCGGCTTGAGCCTGACGACGCGCACTGGCAGAAATGTTCTGCACCAGCGAGGCAATCTGGTTGGATACTTGTTCAATCTCCTGAAGCGCATCACCGGCGTTTTCCGCGAGCAACGCACCACCCACTACGTCGGTGGTACTACGCTCCATCGATACCACTGCTTCGTTGGTATCTGCTTGAATGGTACGTACCAACGATTCAATTTGTTTAGTGGCCTGACCGGCACGCTCTGCAAGACGTTGTACTTCATCCGCAACCACGGCAAAGCCACGACCTGCCTCACCCGCCATTGATGCCTGAATGGATGCATTCAACGCGAGAATATTGGTTTGTTCGGCAAGATCATTAATCAGTTCCACGATGTTGCCGATTTCCTGCGAGCTTTCACCCAAACGCTTGATACGCTTCGACGTTTCCTGAATGGTTTCGCGAATGGTGTTCATACCATCAATGGTACGACGCACCGCATCGTTACCCTTGTGGGCGATATCCACTGAATGACGTGCGACATCCGCGGAACGTTCGGCGTTGCCGGATACTTCTTCTGTTGATGCGGCCATCGCCGCTGCTGACTCTGATGCGGCACTTACCTGCTT
>DATAHE010000153.1:0-2772 GCA_036263355.1 Steroidobacteraceae bacterium
CACCGGTGTAACCCGTGCGCGCGATGAAATACTGTGCGAACTCGCCACCGAAGAAAGGCTTCAACTCCAGCGCTGCCTGCGTTTCTGGACCGAGCACCTTAATCGCTTTATCGCGTGCGTTGGGTCCTTGCACCGCAATCATCGTAAGATCGGTACGCACTTTCACATCAATATTAAATGGCTGAGACTGCTGCGTGATCCACGCGATGTCTTTGTCGCGCGTGCCCGCATTGACGACCATGCGGAACCATGATTCGGTCATGAAATAAACGATGAGGTCATCGATAACGCCGCCATGTTCATTCAGCATGCAGCTATACAGGGCTTTGCCAGAAACTTTGAGTTTGGCCACGTCATTGGCCAGGAGATAACGGAGAAATTCGCGCACGCGCTTGCCATGCAGATCAAGCACACACATGTGCGAGACATCGAACATGCCTGCGTCGCGTCGTACAGCATGATGTTCGTCGATCTGCGAGCCGTAATTGACCGGCATGTCCCAGCCGCCAAAGTCGACCATGCGGGCGTTGGCAGCAACATGCGTGTCGTATAAAGGAGTACGAAGTGCCATGAATTCTCCGAGGATTACCGAAACGACAGCAAGCGTTTCGCCATCGTCACGCTATGCGACAACTGCGAACACCCCTCTGTCCGGCAACCTGAGAGATCGGGCATTGCGCAAGAACCGGCAACACCACTCCCCTTCGGTGGACACCTGCTTGCAACATTGCAATGGCATCACTCTCCAGAGACTCATTTAAAATTCTTCGTGACCAATTCGTCGTAACCATTTGAAGTGGTTGAGTGAAGAACAATACCTGATCGTTCATTTGCCTGAGCGTTTCCGGGCGGTTGCGCCTTCGGCGGTGTCGTATCAGTGACACTCTCTCCGACCAAGTTTTTCATGAGCGCGGCAATACTAACGGAGTACAAATAAAACTTCACTCACAATCTTTGAAAATAATTGATCGAGGCTTGTGGTCGTTAAAGCGACGCACCAACAAAGCGTTTGTGCCGCAAAGATTTCTTGCTGCACTGCGCATCGTCACTGTTCGTGTGCCTTGTCGTCATTTCCTCTTACTGGACAAACGGCAAAAAAACGGCAACATTCGTCAAAATCAAAATACAACACGATCTGGGGATTCTTGTCGATATCCGACTCACTAAAGCAGCAGCGCTACGACGCTGCATGTTAATCAGGAACATCATGTCAAAAGTATTTGCCGCATTGTCTGCATCGGTCGTGCTCATTTCTACGGCAAACGCCGACAGCCAACAGGATGCTTCGCAACTGGACGAAGTAACGGTACTGGGGTCGCGCATTCCACGCACTTCCGCGCAGGGCCCCACTCCGGTAGTGGTCGTTGATGATGCCGCCATCCGCGCGAACGGCTTTACATCAGTGGCCGATGTACTGGGCACGTTGTCGCAGAATGGTGGTGAAGTACAAAGCCAGCAGTCATTTAGCTCTGGCGACTTCACCCCAGGTGCACAGGCAGTTGATTTACGTGGCCTTGGTCCCAACCACACGCTAGTGCTGGTGAATGGCCGCCGCATCGCGGACTTTCCACTGCCCTATAAAGGCAAAAGTAATTTCACGGACATTTCCAATATTCCGCTGAGCATGATCGACAAGATCGAAGTACTCAGCGGCAGCGCGTCAGCCATTTATGGTTCGGATGCTATTTCTGGTGTGGTAAATTTTCAGCTGAAGAAAGCCATAGACGGCACCACTTTCGACGTGCGTTTAAGCAACACCGAGTTGGGTGGTGGCGCATCCCAGCGTTTTGCGCTGATTACCGGATGGACCAGGAACAATTTCAATCTGGCATTGGGAATGGAGTTTCTGAATCAGGAACCACTATGGGCCTGGAATCGCAGCATTCAGGATTCAACCGCAGACGGACCTACTGCTGACTCACAATCACCGCGCCGCACCTTTCTGCGTTTCGACCCGGATGGTAACTATCTTGATCCCGGCGTAAGCACTTGTAACTCACTCGCGCATTTAAATAATCATTCTACAGTTTACGCAACGCGTCCCGAGTATGGTCCACTGGATGTTGATGGCAACAATACCGATGGTCATTACTGCGGCAGTGCCAAGTCAATTTCATACGGCACCATGGTCAACGGTCGCCGCGGACTGAATGTTTCGGCGAGCCTGACGGCCGACATCTCCGACCGTACACAATTTTTCACCGACATTCTGTATGGATACAGCAAGGTGAGATTGTTTACCGATGTGCTCGATTGGCAATTTGAAGATGCCAACGGCAGCGAAGATGGTTACTTCATCAACTCACAAATTGGTGATTACGACAATTGGTATCGCCAATTCACGCCCGAAGAAATGGGCGGCTTCGCACGAAACATGATTACCAACGTACAGACGACACTGAGTATTACGTCAGGATTAAAAGGGGATATCGGCGATCAGGTCAACAACAAAGGCTGGAGTTATGAAACGTACTTCAGTCACAGTGAATACAAGTCAACGACCAGCTGGCCACGAGTGATTCGTCAGAAGGCCAATGATTTATTCCTTGGCCCGCAACAAGGAACCGATGTTGACAGTGGTTATCCTGTGTTCGATGCGGATCCTGCAAGGCTCTACACACCGTTGACTCGCAGTGAATATGATTCGATCACGACTCGCACCACCTATCATCCCGCCACGAGTAACGATTCGATTTCATTGGTACTGCGTACACCAGCGTTATTCAGCCTTCCAGCGGGTGACGTTGGCTTTGCAGCTGTGGCGGAAGCAGG
>DATAHE010000154.1:0-2622 GCA_036263355.1 Steroidobacteraceae bacterium
AGATCGAATCTGGCAGTATGGACCTGGCCGCCATTTGCGATCACGCTGTCAAAGCCAACCTGAATCCAAGCATTCCATCTGGCAAGCAGGAATTGTTTGAATCGCTGGTTGCTAACGCATCGTCAAACATCAAGTAAGAAATTCAATTCGCTTCATTGCGAATTGGAAAGTTGCTATAAAGAGGGCGGTCATACCGCCCTCTTTCTTTTTGAAGAACATTTATGAAGCTTTTCGGCACATTGCCAGACGGCAGCGCAGTCAACATCGTCACGCTCAAGACATCGAAACTGGAACTGACATTTACCGAATATGGTGGGCGTGTCATTTCTCTAAAGACACCTGACCGCGGTGGCAAAAACGGCGACGTCATTCTCGGCTATGACACGCTGAATGAGTATCTGAAAGAAGGAGCGTTTTTTGGTGCATTGATTGGACGCTTCGGTAATCGCATTGCCAGCGGAAAATTTTCACTCAATGGACGCAATTATCAATTGCCACAAAATGACGGTAGCAACTGCTTGCATAGCGGCCCTGGATATCACAGTCGCGTGTGGCATGTTGATGCCTCTACGCTGACTGATACCTCAGCAACGCTTCACTATTTGAGCCGCGATGGTGAAGATGGTTATCCAGGTAATCTAAACATCAAAGTACGCTATTCTTTAACTGATACCGATTGGCGCATTGATTACGAAGCAACAACCGACGCATCAACCGTTATTAACCTGACGCAACATGCTTACTTCAATCTGGGTGGTGCAGGCCACGCAACCATTCTGGATCATGAATTGACTTTACACGCCGACAAGTTCACGCCGGTAAATTCGAATCTCATACCCACCGGTGAATTACGTTCCGTTGCTGGGACTCCATTTGATTTCCGCCAACCACATCGCGTGCGGGAACGAATCGATCAAGACGATGAACAACTCAAGTTCGGTCGTGGCTATGATCACAACTGGGTGTTGAACAATCAAAATGGTTCATTAGCGTTTGCCGGCGAAATATCAGAACCGGGCACTGGCAGAGTCATGCAAATACTCACCACCGAGCCTGGAATGCAATTCTATGCGGGCAACTTTATGGATGGAGCAATGACCGGCAAACAGGGACAGCGCTATCCGTGGCGTTCGGGTTTTTGTCTGGAAACACAGCACTATCCCGATTCACCGAATCAGCCTGGATTCCCCCCAACAACGTTGAACCCAGGCCAAACGTACCGCTCTACAACGATTTACCGATTTACAGCGAAGTAGCAGGGCATTAGTGTTTGGTGACATCGGCAACAGGTGGGCCAAGGTAGGTTAACGGTATTGGCTGCGTGCTCGCGACAATCTTCTGCAATACCACATTATCATCCAGCCGCCATATCTTGATCACATGCTTACCTGCGTTGACGTCGGTGATGATCGTTTGCAGCACGCGAACATTGTCTGATACCGCATTATTCCAATCGCGCTGCTCCTGTAACGTGGTTGCATTCGGTGCTGGGAGCAATTTGTCTACCAAGGTAATCATCTCGCGGTCGTCGATAGATACACCAACACGTAAAGAACCTCTGCCAGTTGTGTCCAGCGTCGGCGCAAGGTAGAGCTGCACTGTCAAGTCACCGCTCTTTGATACTACAGCGTCGTATTCAAGACGCATCGCATCCTGAAATGTCGTCGCAGGCTTCCCTTGCGGATAAGAAATAACAGCACCTTCAGTTCGCCCGAGATCAGGAATAATCTGCCACTGCATGCCACCACCGTTGAACGCGCGACTGAAGTGCGGTGCTTCAATGGAGATAACATCTGTAGAGTTTCCAATCGCAGAAACGGATGCGAAGTGAATTGGTTTGTCGTTGCCCGGAGCACTCACACGAATCACTTCAGGCATGACTTGTTTATCAGGCTGTTGCCAGCTGCGATAGCCCATATGAATCTGCAACATCATGCCCGACCATTTGCCGTCGCTTACTTGATGATACTTGTCTGTCAAGTCTTGATCGCGACGAAAGGCTTTCTCAGCTTCATCGGCGAAGAAATTGGCGCGACTATCTTTCGAAGCCGCCAAACGTCTATTCAATGCAACGTTATAGAACAGCTGATAGAGATTCGACATTGCTGCGATGGGATACTCAACCAGTTGCGTATACGCAGCGAGCTGGTCGTGTGATAACGCCGACTTCACCTTCAGCATATCGTGCTCAAGCTTTTTCCAGTCATCAACGAGCAGACCAAACTCACCGCCATCAAGCACTTCACCTTTGAGCGAACCGATCATGAAGGTATCAGCGTCAATAAGCTCTGGCTTCCGACGCGCAGCAAACTTGCTATAACGGGTAACCAAATCTGCAATAGCATCTGCTTGCGCAGGACCAAATGTTTGCTTCGACCACTCTATGGGAAACCTCTTTAATGCCGACGGCGTCATCATTTCTGGATTCCATGCCTGCTTCATGAAGAAGCTGATCGGAAACTCCATCGGCTTGATATCACCTACATTCACAATCCACAACGCCCTTGCACCTCGTGCATAGGCCAAGTCCATTTGCTGCCAAGTCTTTTCGATCTGATTGGTGTTCAGCCATTTGTAATTGCGTGGTGCGCCAACATAGTCAAAATGGTAGTAAACGCCATA
>DATAHE010000155.1:0-7141 GCA_036263355.1 Steroidobacteraceae bacterium
CAGAATATTGCCGCGTCCATCGGCAACTTTTGCACCGGCAGTTAGTGCACCCATCACACGGCCACTGCCACCTTCGGTTGCTGAACCCACTTGCCCACGAACGCTAATGCCTTCGAAGTCTTTTTTATAAATGACATTAACCACGCCTGAAATTGCTTCAGATCCATAAACCGCAGAAGCGCCTCCTGTAATGACCTCAATATGGTCGATGAAGTCCGTGGGAATCATGTTGAAATCGACCGCAGAGTCGCCAGCGACACCCGGTACAAAGCGACGACCATTCACAAGCACCAGCGTTCTTGAATCTCCGAGATTCCTAAGGTTGATCGTGTTGACGCCGGCACTACTAGTAGCGAAGTTTGAATTGGCGCTGCTAAATCCGGAGATACCGACACCAGGCAGATTTCGCAGGAAATCCGATGCATTGACGGAACCCGATACGAGGTCAGTTTCGGTCAGTACTTGAACTGGCGTTGATGAGCCTAGCAAGGAACCGGCGATGCGCGACCCCGTCACTACGACTTCATCCATCGAATCGCTATCACTGGCTGCATTTGCTGCAATCGCTGTTGAACAATACGCTGTGCTCAGCGTTGCTGCAGTTCCCATCCACAATGCATGCTTGATCGATCGAGACAGTTTGTAACTCAACATGTTGAGCCCCTTCGTTTCTCAGTTGAACAGTTAAAGATGTGCAAGCGTGATGCTTGATGGCGGAGCAGGCTGCAAGTTGAATGCCAAGGAATATGCAGTGCAAATTAGCGATGGGGACGGGGCCGTTGTGGCGTCGCAGCCGGACAATTTAGATGCCGGATACCCCTCAATTGCGAATCCTATTCCCATTGCTGCTTATTCGTTTTGCATTACAACAAGGTCTGCTGGTCCCATAAAGCATGCGTTTCTGTTCGCCGTATCCCGATCACGGTGTGATACAGAACGCCTGCACCCTGATTACTTGGTATGGTGTGACCAGCATCCACTACAGAATTAGCTGAAGTTTCCGTTTCGTGATGGCCGCACTCCAATAGTGCCATCCTAAGCGTGAAATGCCCGATTATGCAATACAGGGAAAGTATCAGTTCATTCACCGACACTTCATATAAGCCGAGATTAGCGGAGAGCGCTTGATGCGCCAAAGAGGACTTTGTTGTTATTGTTCTTTAGAAATGCGCTTGCCAAATGGTGGCAAAGCGCATGGCTGTGTAGTCGCTGGCAAATTCGTCATCGCAATACCGTTGTAAGCATTGCCTGACAATTGAAAAAGCCTAGCCTCCGAACAGGCGGGCGAACCAGGAGCGCTTGAAACCATCGACGCGCAGGTCATTCATCTTCGGGATCGAAAGATCAGACAAATTCAGATTCAGCAATTGCTCTTCCTGGTCGCTGAATGAAACACGTGGCCCGGTTTCTACTGAGCGGCGAACCGTGGAGGTGGCGGCGTGAGGCATTGATGTGGCGGTGGCAGGTCGCATGATAATTCCCCGTGACTGATTAACAACCGAAGCGCGGTACTCAAGTGCATGGCAGCGTAGTCGATTCAGGGTTGACATCGCGTGCTGCGTTTCACGCTTGAGTGGCCACAGTTCAGCACAAACTTCTCAGAGTTCGGCACTGTCGTCATTAGCCAACGAAAATCATTATGTCGTTTGGTCGTACAACGGCCATAATTCATCCAATGCTTGTCATGTTTGGAGATGATTTGTGGAATCGATCATGAATTTTCGCTTGCCACTTTTACTGGTTATATGTTTGTCCTTGGGTCTTGGGGCATGTTCGTCGCGCAAGACTCCCGCAACGGCCATTACTGGCACCATTGGTTACAGCACCATGGTGGACTTCCCGGACAAGGCGCAGTTGCAATTATTGTTACTGGATGTGTCGGCAGAAGGCACATCACCGGAGATCGCCACCTCGACTGCACGCATCAAACAGTTGCCTGTGGAGTATTCGTTGCCCTATGACGCAGCAAATATCAACCCCAGACATCGTTACACCATCTCGGCGCGCATCACGGTGGATGGCGTTCTTAAATATGCCACCGACAGTACACACGAAGTACTGACACAGGGAAAAAGTAATCATGCTGACTTTGCTGTGATTGCAGCAGGCAGCAACGAAGTCGGAGCCACACATATCGAAGTGGCAACTGAAATTTTTCAGGGCGAGATTCGCAATGCCAGTGATGTAGCGTTATATCGAGTTGGTCTGGTCGATGGTCATATCAACTGGCTGGAAGAAGATCGCGCCAACGGCACACCAACGCCTGCGCACAACCGTTATGAATTCAAGGGCGCATTGCTAGTTCACTATCGTGATACATCACCGTTGGAAATCGTGTTTGATGAAACCGGAAAGCCCAAGGCCGTGAAGCGTGGCGACAAAACCTCCGAAGTCGCAAAGGAAATGGGAGTAATCAACACAATTCGCAATCGTGCATCCTTGCTGCGATCACATGCGCTGGCACGCCACGCGTCGTTGCAACATCGCATCGAAACAAAAAACGACCAGTGAGGCGCTGGATGTGAATCAGGAATCGCGGGAGAAAGTTCGCCAGTAGAACAGCAACAGAAAGCCTGCAAGCATGCCGCCCAAGTGTGCAAAGTGTGCCACGCCTTGCATGGTGCCGAATACGCCCATCAACAATTCGGCGGCACCATACAGCGTTACGAACAACCACGCAGGCATGGGAATGGGTGGAAACAGCAACATGAGCTTGCGCTGTGGAAAAAACATTCCGAAAGCTAACAGAATACCAAAGATGCCGCCGGATGCACCTACTGTCGCAACCGGTACTCCATCTTGGAGATAGGTCACCAACAGATGCAGCAAGGCTGCGCCTACGACACAGACGAAGTAATAGATTAGAAAATGCCGTGTGCCCAACGTGCGTTCAATCTCTGGTCCAAACATGAAAAGACCGAACATGTTGAAGAACAGATGAGAGAAGCCACCATGCAGAAATGCATAGCTGATAAGCTGCCAAACATGGAACAACGGCGTATTCACCGGCCACAGCGCGAACACCGACGTCAGACTACCTTCACTGAAGTCCTGAAGGAAGTAGATGCCAACATTTGCAATGATCAGTGCACGAACGATAGGCGTTAAGTGATACAACATGGCAATACGATTGCAAACTGGCTACACCAGCACGCGTTCAATACCACCGTTGTTTGCACGTTGCACGTAGTCCACCAGCCAATTCGCACCAAGAATATGCCGTGCGATCTCAACGACGACGTAATCGGCATCGGTGCCTGAGTCATCGTTGTAGCGCTTCAAGCCCTGCAAGCACGATGGGCACGATGTCAGTATCTTTACTTCGCCTTTGAATCCGTCTTCGCGCAATTGCGCTGCGCCTGCGCGCATTTCATTTTCCTTGCGGAACCTCACCTGCGTAGATATATCGGGTCGCGTGATCGCCAATGTGCCTGACTCACCGCAGCAACGATCATTTTTTTCGATCTTGCCGTTGGCTTTATCATTCATCAACGTATTCACCACTTTCAAGGGGTCATAGCTCTTGATCGGTGAATGGCAGGGATCGTGATACATATACCGCACACCAGTGACTTCACTGAGCTGTAACCCTTTTTCCATCAGGTACTCATGGATATCTATGATGCGACAGTTCGGGAAGATCTCTTCAAACTTGTAGTCTTGCAACTGGTCATAGCAGGTGCCACAGCTGACCACCACGGTTTGAATATCCAGGTAGTTAAGCGTGTTGGCAACGCGGTGAAACAACACTCGATTGTCAGTGACAATTTTGTCCGCTTTGGCAGATTGACCAGCGCCGCGTTGCGGATAGCCACAGCATAAATAGCCCGGAGGCAATACGGTCTGCACGCCTACATGCCATAGCATGGCCTGCGTTGCGAGACCCACTTGCGAGAACAGCCGTTCTGATCCACAGCCTGGGAAATAAAATACCGCTTCGCTTTCTGCGGCGCCACGTTTCGGATCACGAATGATTGGCACATAGTGACTGTCTTCAATATCCAGCAATGCACGTGCGGTTTTCTTGGGAAGATTGCCTGGCATCTTCTTGTTGATAAAGTGGATGACTTGTTCACGCACCGGCGGCCTGCCACCAGTCGTAGCGGGTGGACGTTTGGTTTGCAACTTGCCAAAGGTGCCCAGCACGTTGTTGCCCACACGTTGCAGCTTGTAGCCCCAATCCATCATCAATTTGCGAGTGACTTTGATGGTCTGCGGATTGGTGGCGTTCAAAAAGAACATGGATGCAGCAGTGCCTGCGTTGAAACGCTTCTTGCCCATGCGTCGCAGCAGATCACGCATCGCCATGGAGACATCGCCGAAGTCGATATCTACAGGGCAGGGCGTTTCGCATTTGTGACACACGGTGCAGTGATCGGCGACATCACCAAATTCATCCCAGTGTTTGATGGATACACCACGACGTGTTTGTTCTTCGTACAGGAATGCTTCGATCAACAACGACGTTGCGAGAATCTTGTTACGCGGTGAATACAGCAAGTTGGCGCGCGGTGAGTGTGTGGCACATACTGGTTTGCACTTACCACAACGCAGGCAGTCCTTGATTGCATCGGAAATGGAGCCGATGTCTGATTGCTGCATGATGAGCGATTCATGTCCCATCAAGTTAAAACTTGGGGTGTAGGCGAAGCGTAAATCCGCGCCGGGCAATAACTTGCCTTTATTGAAGCGCCCATTCGGGTCAATGCGCAGCTTGTACTTGCGGAACTCCGCGGTTTCTTCTTCGGTTAAAAATTCCAGCTTGGTGATGCCGATGCCATGTTCGCCGGAGATGACGCCATCCAGACTGCGCGCGATACGCATGATGCGTTCAACCGCATGTGTTGCAGTCTTCAGCATATCGTAGTTATCTGAGTTCACCGGAATGTTCGTGTGCACATTGCCGTCACCAGCATGCATGTGCAGCGCGACGAACACTCGCCCACGCAGAATGCGTTTATGAATCGCTTCGCATTCGTTCATGATGCCGGCAAAGGCCACGCCAGAAAATATCTGACGCAGCGGGTTACGTACTTCCTGCTTCCACGATGCACGAATGCTGCGGTCCTGCACGATGTCGACGATCCTTAAATTGCGACCATCATTGCGCGCTGCGACTTCACCAAGTGTAGAGCCATAACCCATATCGCTTAATATTTTGCTGGCGTCACTGATGTGCTCATCAAGATGTTGATATAAGTACTGCCAGCGTTGGCGCACCTTGTTGATCAGTTGACGCGCTTCGTCGGTACGTTCACCGAGCATTTCGCTTGCTGGTAATCGATTGAGTTCTGGATCGTCTGTTGCTGCTACCTTTAATTCACCGTTGAGATACGTTTCCAGTGCATCAAGCAACGTCAGCTTGTTTTGCAGCGACAACTCAATATTAATGCGCTCAATCGCATCGGTGTATTCACCCATGCGATGCAGCGGAATCACCACGTCTTCGTTGATCTTGAAGGCGTTAGTGTGTTTTGCAATCGCGGCGGTGCGCGATCGATCTGCCCAGAACTTCTTGCGCGCATCGGCATTCACGGCAATAAAACCTTCACCGGTGCGCGCGTTTGCCAGTCGAACGACTTCAGATGTGGCAAGGCCCACAGCGCTTTCGTCGTCACCCACGATATCGCCGAGCAACACCATCTTGGGCAATGCACCACGCTTGGACTTGGTGGTATAGCCGACAGCTTTTAAATAACGTTCGTCAAGATGCTCCAGGCCTGCAAGCAGCACACCGGTGCGTGCACTATTGCTATCGAGATAATCTTTGATCTCAACAATCGATGGAATGGCATCGCGTGCCTGACCAAAGAATTCCAGACATACCGTGCGCACGTGCTTTGGCATGCGATGCACGATCCAGCGCGCGGACGTGATCAATCCATCGCAACCTTCTTTCTGTATGCCGGGCAAACCACCGAGAAATTTATCCGTGACGTCTTTGCCCAATCCAACTTTCCGGAATTTTCTGCCTGCGATATCCAGTCGTTGTGTACGGATCACGCGAGCTTTGTCTGGTGTCTCGGTGCCATCTTTCCACGTCAGTTCAAAGCTTGCGACTTCCACATCGTGAATCTTGCCGCGGTTATGAGCGACACGTTCGACTTCAAGCCAGTTGCCTTCGGGATCAACCATGCGCCACCACGCAAGGTTGTCCACGGCCGTTCCCCACAACACGGCCTTTTTGCCACCGGCGTTCATGGCGATGTTGCCGCCAATGCAAGATGCATCTGCAGAAGTTGGATCGACTGCAAACACATAACCCGCTTTCTCGGCAGCATTGGCGACGCGTCGTGTGACGACACCCGCTTCAGTAAAGATGGTCGGAACTGGTTCTGCAATCTCCGGAAGATTTACCATCTCCACGGGCGTAATGGTTTCCAGCTTCTCTGTGTTGATCACTGCAGACAATGCGGTGAGCGGAATCGCGCCGCCGGTGTAACCCGTGCCGCCGCCACGTGGAATTACTGTCAATCCCAATTCAAAGCAGGCGCGTATCAACGCAGGTATTTCTGCTTCGGTATCGGGCATTAATACAACGAAAGGAAATTCAACGCGCCAGTCAGTGGCATCAGTGACATGCGATACGCGTGCATAGGGGTCGAAGCAAACGTTGTCGTTGCGTGTGAATCGCGTCAGCAGCTTCTTTGCGCGACGTCTTAGTTCAGAAACCTGCTGAAACCAGAATGCAAAATCCTGTACCGCCTTCCGAGCTGCCACCAGTAACTCACCCACTTTCTGATCGCGCTTCGCATCTTCCATATCACGGCGCTTGTCGATCTCATTTAAACGATGTTGCAGGGCTTCAATCAGCATGCGTCGACGCTTTGGATTATCGAGCAGATCGTCTTGCAGATAAGGATTGCGTTGCACTACCCAGATATCGCCCAGTACTTCGTACAGCATGCGGGCAGAGCGACCCGTGCGACGTTCGCCACGCAGTTGATGCAGCACCTGCCACAGCGGTTCGCCTAATAGGCGGATAACAATTTCGCGATCGGAAAACGACGTGTAGTTGTAAGGAATCTCACGCAGCCGTGGATGAGGCTCGAAACTCAGTCGCGTGGTGGCAAATTCGTCATCATTGAAGGGTAACGGCAGGGAAGCGTTCATCTAGGTCACGGCGCGGACAAATCGGGTG
>DATAHE010000156.1:0-5572 GCA_036263355.1 Steroidobacteraceae bacterium
TGGATATCGCTGCAACGCGCGATGCGCTAAAGGCTGCACAGCAGCGGTTTAATCATACGCGGCACTGGCGCTGGTTAGGCAACGCAGAAGTCGGTGCTGAGCGCGAACGTGATCGAGGTGATGCGGCGGCCATCGGGCCGATCGCCACGCTGGAGGTTCCGCTATTCAATCAAGGCGGTGGAGCAGTGATGCGTCAGCGTGCCAGGACGGAAAACCTGAAGGCAACGCTTGCTGGCACAGAACTGAGCACTCGCAATAGTCTTGTTTCGCAAGTGGCGGCACTAACTCACGCCAAACAGGTGGTGGATCAATATCAACAGTCGCTCGTGCCATTGTACGATCAGGTAGTCACGCTCAGTCAGCAGCGTTTCAATTACATGTTGATTGGCGCACCCGATGTGCTGTTGGCAAAGCAACAAGCATTGAACGCACACCAGCAATATCTGCAAGCAGTGGGCGATTACTGGCAGGCCTATGTCGAACTACAGCGTATTGCCGGTGGGAAATTGCCCGGCGACAGCACTGCAATCACCGACTTTATTCAACTGGATGATGCAGACACCTCTGCAACACCCGTTATGCATCACTGAGATTAGCTATGAACACCTCACCCAAGTTTTCCCGTCGCGAATTGTTGCTGGCTTCCGGTGCATCTGCCTTGATCAGATCGCAAACCGTTGCTGCTGAGCAATCTGATAAATCAATCGGTAGTCCAGGTCCGGCAGGCCATCGTGCTGTGCGTACCTTGAATGGCTGGACCTTGCCATACCAACTGAAAGATGGCGTCAAAGAATTTCATCTGGTTGCAGAAGAAATCGAGCATGAGTTTGCGCCGGGTTGTCGCGCCAAGTGCTGGGGATATAACGGCACCACACCCGGGCCTACCATTGAAGTCGTGGAGGGCGATCGTGTTCGGATTCTGGTTACCAACAAATTGAATGAACATACCAGCGTGCATTGGCATGGGCTGTTATTGCCGTCGGGTATGGATGGAGTTTCAGGACTCACACAGCCCGCTATTCAACCCGGTGAAACCTATGTATATGAGTTCACCTTGAAACAACATGGCACCTACATGTACCACCCTCATGCCGATGAGCTGGTGCAAGTGGCATTGGGCATGATGGGCTTCTTTATCATTCATCCTAAAGAACCAGAGCTACCTGCTGTTGATCGCGACTATGTATTCATGTTGCACAACTGGGCATTGCATCCGGGGACCTATCGTCCTGATCCAGCGATATTGCTCGACTTCGATTTGTGGACATTCAACAGCAAGGTGTTTCCTGCGATTGATCCCATCGTCGCGAAGGCGGGTGAACGTGTGCGTATTCGCATGGGTAACATGTCCATGTGGAATCATCCTATTCATCTGCATGGACACATGTTTGATATTACGGCGGGCAATACGGGGCGCTGGCCAAAATCGCAATGGCGCAAAGACACCACCGAGATTGTTGGTGTTGGTCAGACACGCGATATCGAATTTATCGCAACGCCCGGTGACTGGGCGTTGCATTGCCACATGTCTCATCACACCATGAATGCCATGGGTCATGAGATGCCAAACGTTGTGGGAGCGGATTTGAGTGCCACCGCAGATAGGATTCAATCGCAGTTGCCGGGTTATATGGCGATGGGCGCGAATGGCATGGCCGAACATCAACAACACTTGCAACGTATGGATATGCCGGGCCCGGCGAATACATTACCGATGATGATGGGCGTGGGACCGCACGGTAATCTGGAAATGGGCGGCATGTTTACCGTCGTGAAAGTGCGGGAGGCGTTGGCGCACAACAGTTATGCTGACCCGGGCTGGTATAACGCGCCAACGAGCACGATGGCAAAGAAGATCAGTGAAGATGCTGGTTACGGGCAGCCCGTTCGCAAAAGCCCGTATATCAAAAAGCAGTCGTAAGACCATGTCAGGGTAGCGCTTTAGTTGCCTCAGTTACTTCAATCTGGCGATACGCCTCTATATCAATGGGGCGATACGCCCATGTTGCTTTCCTGGGAGCTGCGTGGCTGTTCGCCCATGTTGCGGCACTCGTCAGCGCAACGTCGGCACGCTTTGGCACAGGCGCGGCAATGATCCTTGTCATGCTGCTCGCATTCTTCGGCGCAAGCCTCGCACACTTCAGCGCATAGTTCGCAAAATTTCGCCGCAAACTCACTGTCGCGTGA
The DNA here is from genome assembly GCA_036263355.1 of Steroidobacteraceae bacterium. GTDB lineage: Bacteria > Pseudomonadota > Gammaproteobacteria > Steroidobacterales > Steroidobacteraceae > CAILZL01. The sequence goes on from DATAHE010000156.1 coordinate 2,188, forward strand.
CATCAATGTGGCAGCGTTGCGACAAACATCTGCACAGTCCATGTCGAGGGAGATGCAATGGGCCATCATCTGTACGTTTTCTTCCTGTAAACAAGCAGTAGCGCATTGTTCGCAGGCAGTTGTGCAATCGTTGCATGCTTCAATACGGCTTTGCATGGTGACGTGATTCATAAGCGGACCCTCAGCAGTAGGGAGATAGTGAAAATCCAGGAGATATCCGGTATTGCTTGGAATGGACACCATGCGCGCATGAATGAGACTGAACAAGCGCAGCGATCCTTATTTAGCTGTGGGAGAGTGCTTATGACGCTCGTAATTTCCAGCGTTGTCATCGAATAGGCTTGACCTTACCATGGTGGTAAGGTTCATGATAGGCCCATAGACCGGAGACTTTCGTGCCCTCACTACAGCAATCAAATACAGGTGATTCCCTCTCACCACATTCATATCGCATCGGCGAAGCGGCAGAACTGAGTGGTGTTAGCGCAAAAATGATTCGCCACTATGAATCATTGCGGTTGATCCCGAAGGCGTCGCGCACGTCAAGTGACTATCGTGTTTATAGTGATAAAGATGTGCATGCACTTAAATTCATACGCCGTGCACGTGATCTTGGCTTCTCGATAAAGGAGATCGCAATGCTGCTTGGCCTGTGGCGCAATCAGCGGCGTGCCAGTGCCGAAGTAAAGCAAATGGCACTGCAACATGTTGCCGAGCTGGATGAAAAGATTGAACAGATGAAGAGCATCCGCGCGACATTGGCGGAGCTTGCGTCGCATTGTCACGGGGACCATCGACCGGAATGTCCCATTCTGGATGACTTGTCCGAACAACATTGAGTAAGCACATATGAATACCCACGAACACTCCCATTCTGGTAAAGGATCATGTTGCGGCGGCAAGGTGAAGCATGCTGTTGAAACAACGGTCACTGATCCGGTGTGTGGCATGCAGGTGTCGTGCAACTCACCTCATGCAGCGTTACACCAGGGACAACGCTATGTGTTCTGCTGTGATGGATGCCGACAAAAGTTTGTGAGCAACCCTGATCAGTTTATTGCTCACAAGCAGGATGCTTCTAATAATGAATTGCATCATGAGGCACATGGTGGTTCGCATGGTGAGCATCATCATAAACAACCTGCGAAGAGTGAGTCGTGCTGTCATTCAACACCAACGCGGGAACATAAGGCTGCCGCAGCGGATAAGAACGCCATCTATACCTGTCCCATGCATCCCGAAGTTCGACAAGTAGGCCCGGGTACTTGTCCGAAGTGCGGTATGGCGCTGGAGCCAGAGATGCCATCAACAGAAGAGAACACTGATGAACTGCATGCGGTGCGAAACAAGTTCTGGGTTGCAACGGTGTTGAGTGTACCCGCGATTGCCATCGCGATGTTCCCGCATCTGTTCAACGTTCATCCGGCCCAGACCACGGCATTGGTGCTGCGCGGACTGGAGTTTGTGCTAAGTGCACCGGTAGTGTTGTGGTTAGGTGTGGATTACTACCGTCGTGGTTGGCTGGGCGTGACATCAAAATCGCCCAACATGTATACGCTCATTGGCCTTGGTGTGCTGGTTGCGTTCGTTTATAGCATCGTCGCAACCGTGATTCCGAATTCATTCCCATCGGAAATGCGTGATGAACACGGCATGGTGGGCGTTTACTTCGAGGTTGCCAGTTCGTTGCTCGCATTAGTTTTGCTGGGCGAATGGCTGGAGCTGCGTGCGCGTGGCCGCACCAGTGCCGCGATTCGCGAGTTACTCGGCCTTGCTCCGAAAAGTGCGCGACGGATTCGTGATGGTGTCGAAGAAGATATTCCACTCGATCAAGTGCAGGTAGGTGATCGTCTGCGCGTACGTCCCGGGGAAAAAATGCCCGTGGATGGCCGTGTTGTTGAAGGTCATTCGAGTGTGGACGAATCGATGCTTACGGGAGAGCCTATTCCTGTTGAGAAAAGCGCAGGCGATCGCGTCATCGGTGCAACGATTAATCAAACCGGCGCATTGATTATCGAGACATTGAGTATAGGTGCCGACAGTTTGTTGTCACAGATTGTATCGATGGTCGCACAAGCGCAGCGTTCGCGTGCACCGCTGCAACGACTGGCCGATCAAGTTGCCGCATGGTTTGTTCCCGCCGTGATTGTGATTTCAATATTCACGTTTGTTGCATGGTGGTTCATAGGTCCACCCCCGGCGTTGTCCTATGCATTGGTCAATGCGGTAGCGGTATTAATCATCGCTTGCCCTTGCGCATTGGGATTAGCAACGCCCATTTCAATCATGGTCGCCAGTGGTCGTGGCGCACAGATGGGGGTGTTGTTTCGCAATGCAGAGGCCATCGAGAACTTGCGTAACATCGATACCTTGGTGTGTGACAAGACTGGAACGCTAACGTTAGGTCACCCCACGTTACATAGTGTCATCGCAGTCAATGGCTTTTCCGAATCCGACGTACTCAGCATTGCAGCGGGACTGGATTTAGCGAGTGAACATCCCTTAGCGCGTGCGGTGGTGGAAGGTGCAAAGTCACGAAGCTTGAGCCCGGTTAACGTTTCCGATTTCAAATCAGTTACGGGTCAGGGTGTGCGGGGCACATATGAAGCAAAGCCAGTTGCATTGGGAAACAAGGTACTTTTGAATCAACTGCAAGTAGCTATTGATTCGATAGCAACCCAGGTCGACGAGTTGTCACGGCAGGGATGTACAGTGTTGTATTTGAGCGTTGATGGAAAACTGGCGGGTGTTGTTGCGACGAGTGATCCTATCAAGGAAAACGCTCGCGATGCATTATTGAAATTGAAGGAAGAGGGAGTTCGCATCGTCATGCTCACCGGCGACAATCAAGCTACTGCGAAGGCGGTTGCTTCTAAGTTACCTATTGATGAAGTGATTGCTGAAGTTCAACCAAAAGACAAAGCAGATGTGATTGCAAGGCTGCAAGCTCAAGGTCGAAAAGTCGCGATGGCGGGCGATGGTATTAACGATGCACCTGCACTGGCGAAAGCCAACATAGGCATTGCAATGGGCACGGGCACCGATGTCGCCATGGAAAGCGCACAAGTCACGTTAGTCAAAGGTGATCTGCAAGGCATCGTGCGCGCGCGACAACTCAGTCGCGCTACGGTAAAGAACATTCGTCAAAACTTGTGGTTTGCCTTTGGCTACAACTCGTTAGGCATTCCTTTGGCTGCAGGTATTCTCTATCCCATCACGGGTTGGTTACTCAGCCCTATGATTGCAGGACTGGCGATGAGCTTCTCGTCCGTGTCGGTGATTAGTAATGCGTTGAGGTTGAGAAGGGTCGAGATGTGATTTGTTGCGACTGCTTTTGGTCTAAGATGTGAAGCAGTATGAGAGTTACGTTGAGGGTATAGAATTG
>DATAHE010000157.1:0-4092 GCA_036263355.1 Steroidobacteraceae bacterium
AACCGGACCATCCACAACAATCCCTGCTGCACGAAGCTTTTCGAAGCCGCTGCCATTCACTAATGGATTAGGGTCCTGCATGGCATACACAACCCGTTTGATGCCAGCAGCAATCAATGAATTAACGCATGGTGGCGTGCGGCCTGTATGCGAACAAGGTTCTAGCGTCACATAAGCCGTGGCGCCACGTGCCTGCTCGCCAGCTTGTTGAAGCGCATTAATCTCCGCATGTGCCTCACCCGCTTTTACATGCCAGCCTTCACCCACAATTCGCTCGTCTTGGGCAATTACACAGCCGACACGAGGATTGGGATGCGTGGTGTATAGCCCGCGCCTCGCCAGCACCAGGGCTCGTTGCATTAATAATTGATCAGATGACATCATTGTTCGCGAGCAACCCAGCGTAAATCAGAGACACTGACGATACTTGCAATGATGTCATTGTGATTTGGAGTGACACAATCAAAGCTTGTTCTTGCGATTGGCAGGATTGAGCGGCGACCCTTCCCACAACTGTAACTGGGTTTCTTCCACATCACGATTGCGTTGATGCTTGCGTAAACGTTCAATTTCTTCACGGAAGGCATCCACGTCCTGAAAACTTCGATAGACAGATGCGAATCGCACATAGGCCACTTCATCCAGATGTCGCAGCTCTTCCATCACCAACTCACCCAGCAATCGCGCTGGCACTTCGCGTTCGCCCAGCGCGCGTAACTTATTGCAGATGTGAACCACGGCTGCATCCACCGCCTCGCTAGCCACCGGGCGCTTTTCCAGCGACTTAAGCATGCTGCTTTTCAGCTTGTGTTCATCAAACGGTTGACGACTCGCATCGTTCTTGATGATACGAGGCATGACCAGCTCAGCCGTTTCAAACGTTGTGAAACGCTCACCGCATTTCAGACATTCACGACGACGACGGATCTGTTGACCTTCGCCTGCAAGGCGCGAGTCAATGACCTTGGTTTCTTCGTGACTGCAGAATGGGCAATACATACACCCCCATCAACGCCTTAGGATGTGTAACAACAGCGTAATGAATGAGCCGCGGCGGTCCTGTCTATCAATTGGCAAAACCGTCAAAAACACGGAGGTTTTTGCGGAGCCTGCATGGATGCATTCATGGCGTTTTTGACAATCGATAGCAGGATCAGCGCGACTCATTAAACACTAACCAACTCAACCGTATACAGGAAACTGTTTGCAGAGCTTCAACACATCCTGTTTCACGCGTGCAATAACTGACTCATCGTTGATGTTTTCCAGTACATCAGCGATCCAGCCAGCCAATTGCTTCGCTTCATTCTCCTTGAAGCCACGTGTGGTCATCGCAGGCGAACCGATACGCAACCCGCTGGTCACGAATGGCGAACGTGGATCGTTCGGTACCGAGTTCTTGTTGACGGTTATGTTCGCACGACCCAGTGCCGCATCCGCATCTTTACCCGTGTACTCTTTGCCGATCAGATCAATCAGCATCAAGTGATTGTCGGTACCACCCGAGACGATCTTGAAGCCGCGAGAAATCAACGTTGCAGCCATCGCACGTGCATTCACCACAACTTGCTTCTGATAAGCCTTGAACTCTGGCGACAACGCTTCAAGGAATGCCACTGCTTTACCTGCGATGACATGCATCAAAGGCCCGCCTTGAATACCGGGGAACACAGCAGAATTCAGTTTCTTGTAAAACTCTTCAGACTGACCTTTAGCAACGATGATTCCGCCACGTGGACCGCGCAGTGTTTTATGCGTGGTGCTGGTCACCACATGTGCGTGCGGTAACGGACTTGGATATTCACCTGCCGCGACCAAGCCCGCGACATGTGCCATGTCCACCCACAGGAAGGCGCCAACTTTGTCAGCAATGACACGCATGCGTGCCCAGTCTTTTACGCGCGAGTACGCCGAGAATCCGCCGATGATCATCTTTGGCTTGGTCTCCAGCGCAATACGCTCCATCTCGTCGTAGTTAATTACGCCGCTGACGGGATCGAGGCCATACGGAACGATCTTGTAATGACGGCCGGAGAAATTGATGGGATTGCCGTGGGTCAGATGACCGCCCTGTGCCAAGTTCATCCCCATCACCGTGTCACCAGGGTTTACCAGCGCCAAGAAGATGGCCGCATTGGCTTGCGCGCCCGAATGGGGCTGGACGTTGGCATAGTCGCAATCGAAAAGTTTCTTCAAGCGCGCGATGGCCAGTTCTTCCACCACGTCAACATGTTCGCAGCCGCCGTAATAGCGTTTGCCCGGATAGCCTTCTGCATACTTATTGGTAAGTACCGAGCCTTGCGCGGCCAGAACACGCGGGCTGGTGTAGTTTTCCGATGCGATCAGCTCGATATGCTCCTCCTGACGGACGCCTTCAGCGTCTATCGCGGACTGCAAATCGGGATCAAAGTCTGAGATTTTCATACCTGCTGGGAACATGAGACCTCCAAAGAAAATTGGGTCCATTCTACAGGATTGCAGGTCGAAAACGGCACGCGGAACACCGCGCAGCAAGGACCATCAGGATCCGCTGAGGCGAAAATCTGTACTTCAGGACGAAAACAGGCCTTCAAAGAGATTTGAGCCGCCTGAAGCCTGCTTTCTTACCTTATATAAGGTGCGAGTTAGTTAAAGATGCTGGCACCTTCATTTTTTCGACCGCCAGTGCTTGTCGCGGTACTGGTTAGACTCTGAATGCAGTTCCCACAGGGTAGACACGCCAGTGTAATCCAGCAGCTCCTCCTCGACTCGCTCTATTGATTGCACATCCTCAGCGATAGAGTCTTCTGCATTCTTGAGGCGAGCAAGATTTGTTGCGAACAAGTGTCGCAGCATCAACGGATTCACCGGCATTTCATCTACTGGCGCGTTGATGGCAAGATTCACCGCACCAGAATTGGCGATGTCATGCAACCAGAATGATGGCCAGTAGAGAACGTCACCAGGTCTGATCGTCGCTTCATACACTGGCACCTGCCGACAAATCGATTCGAAATCAGAGCCGCGCAGATCCAATGTGCTAACGGTGAAATTCTTTTGCGAAGTGATTGAATGCAACGCAACGTACTTGCCGTATTGCGGTGGCACCAGTAGCACATGCTTTTCGCCCATCAGCTGCATCAGGCACTTTGCCTCACCACCATAGTCATGATGCAACACCGTTCCATTCCTGCCACAACCCAGGATGATTTGCGCATAGATGATTTCGTCCAGTCGAAGGAACTCTGGCACAGCAAAATCACCTGTCAATGTATGCAAGGCTTCGTTTACGCGAGCATGCTTTCCGGTGCCGCCCCAGAAGTTTGCTGACACTGGTCCTTCAAACCAGTAAAGCGTTCTGCTATTGCCTGATTCCAATTCGGCACGGAATTCTGCAAACGTCATTTCAAGAAACTGCGCCCTGCTGTAATCGCGTTTCTTTTCGTCACCGTAAATCAGCGGCTGAATAGTGACCCCACCAATTTTGCTTTCCAGATATTCGAGTGACCATCTATCAAATGCAGGAATCTGCTTTGCGCCTCCACGCAAGACAAACGGCTTCTTGAACCGATAATGTTCAAGATAAGTGTAACGATCGATGGAAGCGAGCTCATCGACAGGCTTTGGGAAATAATCTGGCATCGCACTCATCTCAGCATATTCCTCAACTATCCGAGCCCTTCAATCTGTCGACATATATTCCTGGTGATGATCCCTCGATAGGTACGGCGCCGACGGCCTCTCGATAAAAATTCACCGCAACAGTGGGACCACCGATGATTGCATAGGCGTAACCCATGTCGTGCATCGCGGTCAGGCTACTCAACAAGAGCGTCTTGCCTAATCCTTGCTTACGAAACTTCTCCGCCACGCCAATGGGTCCGAAGAAGTCTTTGTATGTTGCTTCGTGACACGAGAACCCCACGATCTCGCCTTCAAAAGTGGCGATATGCGCAGACACCGGTACGCGAGAAAAACATACTTCACACTCATCGGCCCAACCACGGCTAAAGGTTTTCTCTACCCAGGAAAGAACCAATTGCTTTTCATAGACTCTTGGTCTGCGGATTACAAATCCTTTTGCTTTAATTTCCTTCAGCAACTCATCACAGG
>DATAHE010000158.1:0-1959 GCA_036263355.1 Steroidobacteraceae bacterium
TGCGCCAAGTTACCCTTGGTTTCGAGCCACTCTCTACGATCACTTGCTCGTTTCTTCGCGAGCAACATGTCGAGCATCTGATCGGTTTCGTCTGCGGCTTCAATGGTGAGCTGCACAAGACGTCGTGTCTCAGGCGCCATCGTTGTCTCGCGCAACTGCAACGGATTCATTTCGCCCAATCCTTTAAAGCGCATGACGGTTGGCTTAGCGCGTGCATTCTCGGCTGCAACACGATCAAGAATGCCCTGCTTTTCAGCTTCATCCAGTGCGTAGTAAACCTGCTTGCCCACATCAACGCGAAACAACGGTGGCATGGCCACATGGATATGACCGGCAAGCACCAGCGGACGGAAGTGACGTAGGAATAGCGCACACAACAATGTTGCTATGTGCAAACCATCGGAGTCTGCGTCGGCCAGAATGCACACCTTGTGATAACGCAGTCCATCAATTTTTTCGGAGCCCGGATCAACACCCAGCGCCACTGCAATGTCGTGTACTTCCTGTGATTGCAACACTTGAGTGGATTCGACTTCCCATGTGTTGAGAATCTTGCCACGCAACGGCATCACGGCCTGAAACTCGCGATCACGTGCTTGCTTGGCAGAACCCCCTGCGGAATCACCTTCCACCAGAAACAACTCACCACGTTCTGGATCTTGCGCCGTGCAATCGGACAGCTTGCCAGGTAATGCGGGTCCACTCACCGAACGTTTGCGTGCAACGACTTTGGACGCTTTCAAACGCGCCTGCGCCGAACTAATTGCAAGCTGTGCGATCTTTTCGCCTGAATCAGGATGCTGATTCAACCATAGCGCCAATTGATCTTTCACCACGCCAGAGACAAACGCAGCGGCTTCACGCGATGAAAGACGTTCCTTGGTTTGACCTGCAAACTGCGGTTCCTTCATCTTGGTGGACAATACAAAACTGACACCATCCCATACGTCTTCGGGCGCAAGCTTGATACCACGCGGTAACAGGTTTCTGAATTCGCTGAACTCGCGCAGTGCATCCGTCAATCCAAGACGCAAGCCATTCACATGCGTACCACCCTGTGCGGTGGGGATCAGATTGACGTAACTCTCTTCGATGCGATTCTCGCCATCGATCAACCATGCCAATGCCCATTCCGCTGCTTCAAGCTGGCCTTCCACTTTGCCGGTAAACAACTCTGGTGGTAACCACTCGCCATTGCCCAGACTATCGAGCAAGTACTGACTTAAGCCACCTTCGTATTGCCACTCGTCTTTTTCACCGCTGGCTTCGTTGATGAAAGTGATATGCAAACCAGGACACAACACCGCTTTGGCGCGCAGTACGTGCTTGAGTTTGGGAATGGAAAAATTAGCCGATTCAAAATATTTGGCGTTAGGCCAGAAGCGCACCGAGGTGCCGCGATTGTTCTTGGCGATGTCACCCACTACTTTCAATTTCGATTTCAGCTTGCCATCGGCAAAGCTGATGAAGTATTCCTTGCCATCGCGACGCACGCGACATTCCAGCAATGTGGACAAGGCGTTGACCACTGAAACGCCCACGCCATGCAAGCCACCGCTAAACTCGTAGTTCTTGTCGGAAAATTTTCCGCCTGCGTGCAATCGCGTCAGAATCAGCTCGACACCACTGACTTTCTCAATGGGATGAATATCCACCGGCATGCCACGGCCATCGTCGACGACTTCGAGTGAACCATCCTTGTAAGCCGTTACCTGAATTTTTTTGGCATGACCCGACAATGCTTCGTCGACAGAGTTATCAACGACTTCATGTGCTAGGTGATTGGGACGGCTAGTATCGGTATACATGCCGGGGCGGCGTCGCACCGGATCAAGACCGCTCAGAACTTCGATATCAGATGCGTTGTAGGATTGTGCCATCAGCGTAATAACCAGCGTAGTATCCGCAATGAGAGATAAAGGCGCGCGGATTCTAGCACTGCAAGGCTGAAACGAAAGA
>DATAHE010000159.1:0-2744 GCA_036263355.1 Steroidobacteraceae bacterium
TTGTCCTTTGGCGGATAACAATACTTCAAACTGATACAGCGCATTGACGCTCGCCTCTTTGTCTTTCAGCTTGGGTGGTAACTGCACATCATCGATGTCTACCCATACATCGGCACGCACATCACCAAACAAAAAGCGCGAAAGGTTTTGAAACGACTCTTCGCTATTGACGATACCAAAGTAACCCGAGTGTGAACGATAGGCATGGGCGGTGGCGCAGGCACCAGAGAAGCTGCCCTTGTCATCGACACCCCATACCGATGCGTTATCGATTTTCACCAGACCATCACTGCCATGTCCCGCAAACGCACGTGACAACCCTGAGGCGACGTCATAGTCCGAGCGATTAGTTCCGACAAGACAAAAACATTTCTGCGAAGGAAAAGCAGACTCCGGTAACCAGTCCACTCTGTTTGTTTTATCGTATAACGCTTGTATATTTAGATACTTTGCCATGCGCTCACGATTGAAGTTATTCATGTCATCAATACTTAACCACTTCGGCACATTGACGCCAGCAATTTCAATACCATTGTGTGGTGTCGCATAAGTAAAGAACTTGTCGATGCATTGACGCGCTTCGTCGTCGCTCAACGCCGGATTTTGCAGAAAGGCGCGACATACCAGGCCGCCCATCGAATGTGCTACCAGATAACAGCGAAATGATTCTTTGGTCACTTTGTTGTCGCTGTTAGCAATGCTTAAATCACGCACGCGCAATACGAGATCATTCAATCCCTTTGCAAATTGCTCCATCGTCGGAAGCTTGCCAGTTCCCAGCAATGCAGATGCTTCTTCATAGTAGCGATAGACAATGACCGAACGATATTCAAAGTCACCTTGCCAATCGGCATCAACGATATCGATGCCATCTTCATACACGGTTCGATAACCGAATTCTGATGACAGTCGCAGGATGGGCGATTCAAAAATAAATTTGCGTGCGGGTTTATCTTTATCCAGCACAGCGCGATATGTGGTTGAACCAAGATTGAAGCCGCAGAAGGGATCGGCGGTGGTGTCATCCTGTTCTTTCTGTGTCATGGCATAGCCACGCACATAGATGATGGGATGGAAGGGCGCGTGAGCGTTTGTCATACCGATGCCTGTTTGCCGTTTATTTTAATAAAGCTATCCCAAACCATAGCGAGCAAAGTGATTCAAATCTGCACTTAAGCCAAGAAAACGCTGTGTTTTCTTATGTATGGCTCGATGACAACCATTGCCAGTTCGTCATTAGCGGTGAGCTTGCGATGTTACTTCGGCTTATTAATGGTGGCGACCGTCATGCGCGAAATACATACCATCTGTCCGCGCTCATTGACGATCTCGGTGCTCCACACTTGCGATCTTGCACCGATGTAAACAGGCTTGGTTGTTCCAGTCACCGTTTCTCCCTCGCGCGCTGCACGTACGTGATTGGCGTTGATCTCCTGTCCAACGCAGGCGAAGCGTTCGTGATCGACCACGGCGTTGGCGCCAACGCTAGCCAAAGTTTCGGCCATCACCACCGATGCACCACCATGCAACAATCGCATTGGTTGGCAGGTGCGCGAATCGACTTTCATGGTGGCACGCAGGTAATCATCACCGAGTTCGGTGAACTCAATACCAATGTATTCCGACAAGGTGTTTTGCGCGCGATGATGAAACCATTCCAGGGTTATATCGTCACGCCAGATTCGTTTGGGTTGGTCGGACATTGTTATCTCGGTAAATTTGGAAACATCAATCAAGTATATCGGTTGGCGATTCGGTGAATTTTTGTGATGAGTCATTCCCGCGAACGCGGGAATCCAGATCAAATTCGTTCATGGTGAGCCTGTCGAACCATTCAAAATCATTTTAATGAACCCTTCGACAAGCTCAGGGTGAACGGTTGTACTGAATTACGAACTACGCCCTGTAGTTCGCCTTTCAGGCCATCGGCAAGCCGATGTTTGCTTCGACTCCCGTCTACGCGATCCCGCCTGCGCGGGAATGACGTACATTGTGTCAGGAAGATTAAGTATCACGTAACTTTTTGGCTGAGATCAACTCAATCTCGGCTGCACCGGCAGCATCACTCGCTTATGCAACAATACGTTGCGTGCTGCCCATTCATCAGCAGGAGCAAACTGCGCATGCAAGGTAGTCTCGCCGCCTGCATAGCTGGCGACCAGCTCACCATCGCGCAACAACAAACGATTGCCCGCTAACGCGGGAATGCGCGGTCCTGGAATCAGAACGCCACTCAAGTTCAAGGGATCAGCCGCAGATAGCGAGATCAATTTTCCATCACTCGGTTGTTTGCGTAACGAACGCAATGACGTCACGGCCTCTGGCAACGCATATTGTTCGCCAGTAATACCTGCAATGAATCTTCCGCCACGAATCAATCCCTGTGCTTCAAGCTGGCGGAACAGACGCAGCAGTTCAAACCATGCCGGTAGATGTTCGCTTTCATGCACCAGTAACTTCCTGAACACCACGCCGTAACGTTTAAGCAGAATGAATGCCAATGATTCGAGTGCGGGCTTGTCATCGCTTCGGGTTCGTTTTACCAGCGACCAGCGTCCCGCATCTTCCAGGCCAAATTGTGCGATGCGCATGCCGCGTGATGCCAGCTTTCGTTTGCGATCCATCGGCAACACCAGTGCTCGCAGTCCACTAAAGCTGTCTGCACTCACGATGCCAGCGGCAACCAGTTCGCCCAATCCTTCTTCTGCTTGCGATTGCAACAAACGACTACCCTGCACCATGTC
>DATAHE010000160.1:0-2511 GCA_036263355.1 Steroidobacteraceae bacterium
AGGTGAATATCTGGGCAGCTCCATTACGCGATGGATGTTGCCTCCAGCCCTGGCGATGGGTGTCGCGAGCGTGCTGTACTGGCACTTCACCGACGACTTACGTTTGTGTGCATGGGTGGTGTTTGCACCCTTGTTGATCATTATTACCCTGTTATTGCTGTACCGTTCCGTGCTGCGCCTGCCGCTATTTTTGATGCTCCTGCTCTACATCGCAGCAAAACTGGCCGAAACTTTCGATGCACAGATTTTCGCCGCACTTGGCGGCACGATAAGCGGACATTCTCTCAAGCATTTGCTTGCTGCCACGGCCTGCTATTGCATGTTGACGATGGTCAAACGCGAACGGGTTGCAGCGCCGGACGGACACTAATGGACAATTAGGCACGACATGATTAACGTAGGCACCGTGTGTCTGTTTGACGTCTAACCGAATGCTCACAGCAAACAATAAGTGAGGGATGCGATGCGTCACGTAATGATCATGAACGCCAAAGGCGGATGCGGCAAAACCACCGTCGCCACCAATGTGGCCGTGCATTTTGCACAGGAAGGTTACAAGGTAACGTTGGCCGACTACGATCCCCAGCGCAGTTCACTGGACTGGCTCGCCATGCGCCCGGCTGATCTGCCAGCCATCTCGGGAATCGCCGCTTACGATGAAGGCTTGCGTGGCGTATCACGCGACACCGAAGTCGTTGTCATTGATGCACCCGCACGTACACATGGTTCGGAAATGAATGAGCTGGTACGACGTGCCGAAACCATTCTGATTCCCGTACTGCCCTCGCCCATCGACATGAAAGCCGTTGCCCACTTTATGGAAGAACTGCTGGAACTGGGCAAAGTACAGCGTGAACAAGCGCGTCTTGGTTTGATCGCCAATCGTGTGCGTGAAAACACCTTGCTGTTTGAAGAACTGGATAGCTATCTTGGCAAGTTCAAAGTGCCTTATCTGAGCTGTCTGCGGCAATCAACCAACTATCTGCGTGCGTATCAACGCGGCATGGGCGTGCTGGAATTGCCGGAATATCTGGCATCAACCGACTGGGAACAATGGGCGCCGATTACAAAGTGGCTGAACAGCAAACGCAGTCAGCCGACTTAAGAGTTAGTTGCCGTCGTGTCCCAACAGGCCCGATAAAACGAAGATAAAGCAATAAGCCACCGGGCCGTGATAACAAGGATCAAAATCGTCTTGGCAGTGATTGCTGCCTTTCTGTTGTTTGCCTCTTTGGTACTCTCCCTTGATGTAAATTTTTTTCCGTCCAAGAGCTGGACAACCATCAGTGTCATCCTGGCTTTTCTCGCAACGTTATACGTACCGATAAAACTAGTGCCACGAATTCGTGCGCCGTATCAAGCACACACAGGACGAATAATCGGACGTGCTACTCAGATATGGGCAATTATATTTGTCTCTATGTGCATGTTTTTAGTCAGCTGGGGGATTGCCCGCAACTTGGCTGGCCGAATAATCACCGAGAAATTTGGTCAGGCATACAACGAAACTACGATCAGCCTCAACGGCATTCAGGAACGTATGAAAGGAAAGAACGGCACTCGACGCCCATATCGGTTCATTAATATTATTCCGCCGCAATGCTGTCGGGGTAGTCAACTGCTTGTGCCATTGGAAACACCGCTATCACGTCAGCCACAGAAAGTGGTATTGAACGGAACAAGATCATTCACTGGCTTTATGGTTGAGTCATTTACAACCACGCCTTTAAAAGATGGCAAGCCGTCGGCAGCCAACTAGCAGCCACTAATTGGAAATACGCTTAATTGCTAGAGGACGCGACGTTAGTCTCTACCAAGCTGCTGCGAATCCCCTCATCCACATCGGCATAGCGCAACTCAACACCCAGCTCGTTGCGCATTCTTGCATTGCTGATACGACGTGACTCATCGAGATAGGAAAGCATCTGTGAATTGAGCGTGACATGCGCATGCTCAAGTGTAATTTGCGATGGCATGGGTAACTGTGCCTGTTCAGCAACGCGTTTGAGATAAGCCGTCATCGTCAGATCATTACCATCACTGACGTTGTACACACCGCGTGCATTTTCGTTGCGATAAGCGGCAACACAGGCGCTCACAAGATCATCCACATGGATGCGATTGATGATAGGCGCTTCACTCTCAATCACCGCAGGTTCGCCACTGCGCAGACGATCTAGCGGCAATCTGCCTGGACCATAAATGGCAGGCACACGCAACACCACACGACGCACAGAATGTTCGTGACACCACACACGTGAAATCTCCTCGGCACTGGCGCGTCGTCGTGCACGGGGCGTCGATGGATTCAGCGGCATGGATTCATCTGCCATCGCACCACGCAGATCGCCATACACACCAGTGGTGCTGATATAAATTAATACTAAAGGCTGTTCAGTCAATGCATTGAGGAAACGATGCAAGCGTGAGTCGCTTTCGCCCGATTGCTGCGGCGGTGCAAAGTAAAAAATCGGACTGCCGCGATACCAGGTCGGCGATAGATCTTGATGC
>DATAHE010000161.1:0-11221 GCA_036263355.1 Steroidobacteraceae bacterium
TCGAGCCCTTGTTGGAGGTTTCTGTCTTTAATTTCACTGGAGACCTTTATAACCAGCAACTTACAGTGCATTTTGTGGCACGATTACGGGATGAATGCTGGTTCCCATCGCTGGATGCATTAAAGGAGCAAATGCTGATTGATGCTGCTCAAGCGCGAAGGATCTTGGCATCTAGTTGATGTTGTATTGGCTGTTGTATGTTGTTCCTTTTGAAATCGCCATAAATACTTCCCTGTAGGCTCCGACAAAAACATTCATGTTTTTGCGGTTCCAAAAGTAACAACATACAGCAGCCAACACTGACGATGCTTCATCCGTGTTCCCCCCGGCGAGGGAAAAGAATTGGTGAGAGGGAATTGGTTGTTGATCAGCTGATTCCGTAGTTACAGCCTCTCGTTACAAATTTAAATTGCGGTTTGATTGCGGACCGACCGATATTTGTTGAAGTTGAATAGTGAACATGACGATTGACTACAAAAACACATTGAACCTGCCCAGCACAGATTTTCCGATGAAGGCCGATCTTGCACGTCGCGAGCCCGACTTTTTGAAGGCGTGGCAGGAGCAGGACATTTACAACACCTTACGCAAGCAGCGCAAAGGTCGCCAGACCTATGTCCTGGCGGATGGACCACCCTACGCGAATGGTGAAATTCATCTGGGACATGCGCTCAATAAAATATTGAAAGACATCATCGTCAAAGCACGCAGCATTGATGGTCTTGACGCACCTTTTGTTCCCGGCTGGGACTGCCATGGCTTGCCCATCGAACATCAAATTGAAAAAGCACGCGGCAAGGAAGTGAAGATGCTGGAGCCGAGGGTATTCCGGCAGGCTTGTCGTGAATACGCAATGGAGCAGGTGAACGGACAGCGTGAAGATTTCAAACGACTGGGTGTGATTGCCGATTGGGATAATCCCTATCTCACCATGCATTCAAAATTTGAAGCAGAACAGCTACGAGCTTTCGCTAAAATCTTCCGCAACGGCCATGTGTATAAAGGGTTGAAGCCCGTTCACTGGTGCATGGATTGTGGTTCTGCACTTGCCGAAGCAGAAGTGGAATACGAAGACCGCACATCACCCGCGATTGATGTGAAGTATTCAGTAGTCGATAAATCAGCCGTAGCGGCGCGCTTTGGCGTGGGTGAATTGAATGGCGATGTCTCGGTAGTTATCTGGACCACCACACCATGGACCTTGCCTGCCAGTCAGGCGGTGACATTGCATGCCGAGTTTGAATATGTTCTCGCGGAAGTCGGTGCACATGGTTACATCATCATTGCCCAAGACCTGCTAAACAATCTCGTGTCGCGCGCAAAACTTGAATCAGTTCATGTGATTGCCACCACGCAGGGCAGTGTGCTGGAAGGTTTACAACTGCATCATCCTTTCTATGATCGCAAGGTGCCGGTGATTTTAGGTGATCACGTAACACTCGATGCCGGTACTGGTGCCGTGCATACCGCGCCGGGACATGGTCAGGAAGACTACATCGTTGGCCTCAAGTACAAGCTGCCAATTGATAATCCTGTTGGTGGTGATGGGCGCTTCTTGCCGAACACGCCAATGTTTGCTGGCGAAAAAGTATTTGATGCCAATCCGCATGTGATTGCAGTCCTGCAGGAACGTGGCCGCTTGCTGCATCAGCAAAAGCTGCATCACAGCTATCCACACTGCTGGCGCCACAAAACACCGGTGATCTTCCGTGCTACACCGCAATGGTTTATCAGTATGGAAAAGGCCGGGTTGCGTGCCGGCGCGTTGCGTGAAATCGCCAAAGTGAAATGGATGCCCGGCTGGGGCGAAACACGTATCAGCAGCATGATTGCCAATCGTCCTGACTGGTGTATCTCGCGTCAGCGTATGTGGGGTGTGCCCATTCCGTTATTCATTCATCGCGTCAGCGGTGAGTTGCATCCGGACTCTGCACAGCTTATCGATAATGTTGCACTACTCGTTGAACAGCAAGGTATTGATGCGTGGTTCGAACTCGATGCCAGCCAGCTGCTTGGTGCAGACGCATCGCAGTATGAGAAAGTAAATGACATTATGGATGTGTGGTTTGATTCGGGTGTGGTGCATCACTGCGTGCCCGCCAATCATCCTAGCGTCACCGCGCCTGCAGATTTATATCTTGAGGGTTCTGATCAACATCGCGGCTGGTTTCATAGTTCGTTGCTGACGTCTGTAGCAATGTACGACCGTGCTCCTTACAAGGCCGTGTTGACGCACGGTTTCACCATCGATGACAAGGGTCGCAAGATGTCCAAGTCATTGGGGAATGTCATCGTTCCACAGAAAGTAGTCGGCACACTGGGTGCAGATGTATTACGCCTGTGGGTGGCCGCCACTGATTACTCGAACGAAATGAGTTTGTCCGATGAGATTCTCAAGCGCGTCACAGATTCCTATCGTCGTATTCGTAACACTGCACGTTTCATACTTGGCAACCTTGCCGGGTTTGATCCAGCGCAACATCAGGTTGCCGTAAGTGACATGATTGATCTGGATCGTTGGGCGGTGTGGCGTACACAACAATTACAGGAAGAAGTGATTCGTGCGTACCGTGATAACGAGTTCCACATCATCTACCAGAAAGTGCATAACTTCTGTGGTGTGGATATGGGCGCGTTCTATCTCGATGTGTTGAAGGATCGTCTTTACACCACGGCAGCGGGCAGTCATGCACGACGTTCAGCACAAACTGCAATGTGGCTGATCATCGAAAGCATGGTTCGCTGGTTGGCACCGATTCTGTCGTTTACTGCGGAAGAAATCTGGAAGTTCATGCCTGTGACTGCAGGTCGCGAGCCTTCTGTATTGCTCGCAACGTGGATGACGTTGCCACAAGTCAATGAACCTGCAGTCAATTGGACCGAGATGTTGGCGTTGCGTAGCAGCGTGTCGCGCGAACTGGAAAAGATCCGTGTTGCTGGCGCGATTGGTGCGCCGCTGGATGCAACGGTTGAACTGTTTGCTGATGGTGCTCAATACGAATTGCTGAACAAACTGGGTAATGAGCTTCGCTTTGTGTTCATTACTTCTGGTGCCACGGTTCAGCCGATTTCAAGCAAGTCAGCTGATGCCGCAGTAGATGAAGCGGGTAAAACCTGGATTCGTGTCAGTGCAGTCGCAGACAAGAAGTGCGTGCGTTGCTGGCACAAGCGCCCTGATGTAGGCTCCAACGCTGAGCATCCTGACATTTGTGAGCGATGCGTGATGAACATCAGTGGAAAAGGCGAGGAACGTCACTATGTCTGATCTATCCAATCCAGGCCAGGTGGCGGTAGTCGATCATCATGTGTCAGTCGCACACGGAGCGACGGCGTGGATGTGGTTATCATTGATCATCATTGTTCTGGACCAGATTACCAAGGCGATGGTGAATAGCTCGCTGGAACTGTATGAGCGCGTCAATATCTTTTCGTTGCTGGAATTAACACATCAACACAATGCGGGTGCGGCATTCAGCATGCTGAATAATGCATCAGGTTGGCAACGTTGGTTCTTTATCGCGTTGGGGCTGGCCGTGAGCGTGGTATTAATGTTATGGCTGCGTCGTATTCGCAGCACCGAACAAACGCTATTACCAGTTGGGTTATCGCTAATTCTTGGCGGCGCACTGGGTAATGTAATTGATCGTGTATGGCTGGGCTATGTTATCGACTTTATTCATGTGCACTGGGATCGCGTTGGCTTCAGCTTTCCGGCGTTCAATGTCGCAGACTCTGCAATCACTGTCGGCGCTGCCTGCCTGATACTTGATGCCTTTCTCGAAGGACGCGAGCCGCCTACCATTACTGTTCAAGATCAGCGCAATCCGGAAGCAACGGTGATGCATCATCCACGCCGCCGCAGCTCAGATCGCTCCGACGTTACAAATCGCAAGAAATAGCCATGCAAATTCTTCTCGCCAACCCACGTGGTTTTTGCGCAGGCGTGGATCGCGCCATCGAGATTGTACAACGTGCCATCGAGCTGTTCGGCGCACCGATCTATGTGCGTCACGAGGTTGTGCATAACAAGTACGTCGTTGATCAATTGCGCAATATGGGCGCGGTCTTTGTTGAAGAGTTAAGTGATGTTCCTGACGATGCGCATGTGATCTTCAGTGCCCATGGCGTCTCGCGTGCCGTACAAAATGAAGCGAAGCGACGCGGCTTGAAAGTATTCGATGCAACCTGTCCGCTCGTTACCAAGGTGCATATGGAAGTAACGCGTTACGCTGCCGAAGCGCGCGAAGTGGTATTGATAGGTCATGAGGGTCATCCCGAAGTTGAAGGTACCATGGGTCAGTTTGATGCCTCTATGGGTGGTCATATCTATCTGGTTGAAACACCTGAAGATGTGGAAAGGCTGCAAGTACACGATGCGGAGAAGATTGCATTCGTCACGCAGACAACTTTATCTGTTGATGACACTGAACGTGTTGTGAACGCATTGAAGCAACGTTTCCCGGCATTACGCAGCCCACGCAAAGAAGATATCTGTTATGCCACCCAGAATCGTCAGGATGCAGTAAAGAATCTCGTCAAGCAATGCGACATCATTCTTGTAGTTGGGTCGCCCAGCAGTTCCAACTCGAATCGTTTACGCGAGATTGCAGAGAAGGCCGGTATTCCGGGTTACCTCATTGATGGACCCGATGATATGAAACGTGAATGGTTTGATAACAAGAAAACCGTTGGGCTGACTGCAGGTGCGTCTGCACCAGAGATTCTGGTGCAACGCGTCGTTGCACGCATCCGCGAATGGGGTGGTGAATTACCCAACGAAGCAGCTGGCCAAACTGAAACCGTGATGTTCAGTTTGCCAAGAGAACTAAGGCGGGCTTCATCGAACTGAATATGTTGAGGACTGACGAAGTCTTCGTTGCAACTTACGAAGACGGTACAGGTCGTATAGTCGTTCATCGTCATTCACGAGCCTGAGCATGCTTGCACAGCAAACTTTCCACATCGCCACTCGCGGACGCGGCTTGACTGAAATCACCCGTCAAGTCGCACAAGTTGTAGCCAACAGTGGTGTGCACACAGGTTTGTGTAATGTGTTCATTCAGCACACTAGCGCATCACTGATTATCTCGGAGAATGCCGATCCTGAAGTGGGACGTGATCTGGAGCGTTTCTTTGCGCGCCTCGCATCGGATGGCGATCCGCTATTTGAGCATGATGCAGAAGGCCCCGACGATATGCCGGCACATATCCGCACGATATTGACTAATTGTTCACTGACGATTCCTGTCGGCGAAGGACAGCTACTGCTTGGAACATGGCAGGGAATTTTTCTTTGGGAGCACCGTCACGTGGCGCACAAGCGAACGATAGTTGTGACCATCAATGGCTAGAGCACATAAGCTGTCATTCAGTCGCGCATTGTGCGTACGCTGATTAGAAGTTACGGTACGGTTTGCTAAAATACGCTGAAATATTCGTAGCGCATGCACAATAATGATTTGTACCGTTTTCACATTTGATGATTTCAGGCTGGTGCCTGCTCAGTGGGCACTGTTCCGCAATGCGCAGCCTGTCAAACTCGAACCCAAGGTCTTCGACGCATTACATCTGCTCGTTGAGAAGGCAGGGCAGGTGATAACGAGAGAGGAAATGATCGCGAAGATCTGGCCTGGCGTAGTCGTGGAGGATGGCAGCCTGCTCCGCGTCATTGTTGAGGTGCGAAGAGCATTGGGTGACAAGTCACCTTATCGTTATGTGGAAAATATCCGGGGACGTGGTTATCGCTTTTCTGCGCCAGTGACGGTGCAGTCTGTTGATATTGATGAACCGTTGGCGACCGCTGTTCCGCAAGATAGCTTGCCTGTAGTCCCAACCCCAAAACGTTATGTCTATCCTGCGATATTGTTGCTGGTGCTGTTACTGGCCTGCTGCGCGACATTGTATTATTTCGTATACGCGCCACCTTCCACAATTGAATATGACACTACGCAGCTAACTTTCAATTCCAGCGAGCTTCCCCTCCTGGCGGGCGCCATCTCTCCCGATGGAAAATTGCTGGTCACCGCAGATCAATCTGGTCTTAGTGTCAGCGACGATAAAATCCTGGAAAGGCATCCATTGCCATTGCCTGATGGGTTGATTCCCGCCAATCTGGATTGGTACCCGGATAATGTTCACATTCTGTTGAGCGGTTATAACGAGCATACGCATCAGATGGAAATCTGGCGACTGTCAGTGATCGGCACGGAAAGTCGGAAACTTCTTAGCGATGCAACTGGTGCGGTCATTTCTGCGGACGGAACGCGGATGGCATTTATACGTAACAGTACTGAACTGTGGCTCGGTGATCCTGATGGCGTGGGCGCCAAGTTGTTAATGACGGTGGCCATATCAGACAGGTTTACTTCTCACCCGCAGTTCAGCGCTGATGGCCGTTTCATTCTCGTCGCGACGACCGGCATCACGGGCGTTCGTCCAGGAATTGATGCGTATGACATCGGTAATGCGAAATCAACGCATCTTTACGACACCCACGATTACATCCTCGGGTTCATTCTGTCAGGCAACCAGTTACTCGTATCTGAGCAACCGGATCGTGGCATTGCCCAGTCTGTTCTTAAGCTGCTTGATGTTAATTTGGCTGCTGGCGTAATAAAAGCACGGCAGGCCGTTATTTCAACAACGCATCGCATCATTCAGAATTTTTCAGCGACACGCGATGGTCAGCGAGTCGTCTGCATCGAAGGCAATTCGCAGTCAGATGTTTACGTGGCTGCTCTGAATGCGAGCGGTACAGTCATATCATCGAACCGGCGGCTGACACTCAATGACAGTCTTGACAAACCATCGGGCTGGATGGGGAACAGCAGCGATGTGCTGTTTTATTCAAATCGAAATTACCGGTTTGAATTGTATACACAGGCAGTCGGCGCTGCCGATGCGCAGTTACTTGCGGGCGGAAACAAGAGTTACTTTCGGGGGGTGGTTACGGCCGACCAGATGTGGATGTACTACTTTGAACTAAATACCGACATGCTGACCTTGAAACGCCAGCCTGTGGCTGGCGGGATAGCTGAAGTGATTGATGTGAAGAAGGATCCATTCCGGCAAGTTCGCTGCGCAACCCACGCGAACATCTGTGTTGTTGCCAATTACAGCAGCGACGAGGTCAGCCTTGTATCACTGACTGATCAGGGCAGAGCCGGTAATGAACTGGTCCGTTTCAAATGGGAACCTACTTATACTTCTGAGATTTGGGATATATCACCGGATGGCACCCGTATTGCGTACATTGATACAACGAGCGAGCTAAACCAGATCCATGTCGTGGAGCTCAATAGCAATCACCAGCCTGCATTGATCCTTAACGTTGCCGATCACGACACACTAAGAACATTGTACTGGGACGCATCCGGTGAAGGCTTCTATGTGTCAACTTACGATACCAACGGACGAGTTCTGCAATTGCTCCATTTATCCCTGAAAGGCGCTGTGCATGTATTGCGTATCCAGGCAAGCACCGGTGAAGGCTGGGCGATTCCCTCGCCGGATGGCAGATATCTCGCCTATCAGAAATGGACGACGGAAGGAAACTTGTGGCAACTGGAGCAAAAGCACTGAATTTACTTTAGTGTCAATGCGCGATGGATACTCACCAGGCATGATCAGAATCGACCAGGAACGCGGGAACGAATCGAATATTCCAGATCGTTCCAGTCGGTACTGTGAACGGTGAGACTGACATCGATGGAAGATTTGCCCTGCGTGAGAGCCGCTGGAATCCATAGTTCTCTTTCATACAAATGGGCGGCTGCGGAATTACTTGCATCTGCGTCGAGTACTGTTTCAACCGTGTGCCAGGTGCCAACAGATATCCCGTCAATAAAAACCTCAGCCGACTGATCACCGGCTGCTCGCAAAACTCTTCGCAATGCGATTCCGTTGTTGTTCGGATCAATGGCAGCCTTGAAAGAAATTACAGATCCTGCATGCCCTGCAAAGCCATCGAATGTTTGCATCGTGTCGTTCAGAAGAAATTTGTCAGTGACGTGAAGAGCCGTAGAGCCTGACATCGTGTATTGATGCGCAGTGACGGACGCCTGATTTGAGAAATGAATGGAGTCAGTTTCATGGCTCCAAGTCACTGGATTCAAGTAATAGTAAGCAACGCTTGATAAAAGCGCACCAGGTTCACTGCGTTGTATACGCGCCAACAGAGAAGACGAAAATGGAATTGCATCTCCAAGGAAGAATCGATATGCGGTTAATGGTCCATTGCCAGCATTGGAACTCAACGACGCACCATGCAACGGAAGACTGAAGCTGTTGTTCTGGAAGTACCAGCCCGCATTGAAAAAATCTTCTGTGCCGGTGCCAAAGATACTCGGGAATCTCAATCCGTCCACATAGATATTTTCATTGCCTTCAAGAACATTGCCCTTGCCAGGATACGTAATCGCAACACCGACCAGATGACCGCTGCCAGTTGTGTCAAGAAACGTATGCTCGTTGGTATCTGACGCAGAACGGAAAGTTGCGTGAAATGTACCGACCGAATCAATGCTATCTGTAAAGGCGCGATGCTTGATGGAAACAGATACACCGTTAATCGATGTGGAATTCGCCGTACCTACCAGTCGAATCGTCGCAGACTTGGCGAAGGGCATAGGAAAGTAGCAATACAAGCTGCCGTTAAGCTTGCCGAGCGGAATGGCCTTGATATCAAGATTCCAGTCTGGGCTCAACGCAAAGAATTGTACTAATGGCACATCGACAGACGGATTGGTTTCTCCGTCCCAGATCATCTGGAGACGATATGTATTTAACTGTTGAGCCGCAATTGTGCTTCCGTAACCCGGAATGTTAAAACGCAACTCCGTGATTTCTCTGGCGCCACTTATGCTGACAACATCAGTGCTGCTATTCGCTGCGAGGTTAATAACGTTGGTAACGGTCTGTTCGGTAGTATCTGCTGGATGTGGGTTTTGCCCAGCGTTAGCAAATAATGATTTCAATCCTCCACTGGTATCTTGTGCCGCAGGATAGCTGGTGATGTTACTGTCGGCTTCGTAAGTAACGTAACCAATATTGTAGAAGTCAAAGCCAGCAAAACTTTCGGTAATGCGTAATGATTTCGCGTACGGGATTGGTACATAGGTAACGTTGCCGCCACTTGAATCCGCTCGGGTTTTTGAAAGCGGCGCTACGAACGGAGCAGTCATTGCGTCCCAGAAATCGGGACGCGTAATCGTGAGTGATGCGATGGTCTCACCATCAAAGTAGAAATGATAAATTCCGTTGTTGTTATTGTCTGTTTCCCAGAACCGGTAGATAGCACCGGGCCCGGTAAGATCTGCAAGGGTGTATTCGCCGTTGAATTCCTGAAATCCTGCCCCGGTGAGATAGTGGGCAAAATCGTTATTGTTATTAAGCATGCTGGCGCTCGAATTACCACCCGCATGCAAGTTCAGTCGGAGGAAGTGTAGTTTGTCGAATCGAAGCGTGTCGGCTGGCGTCATGCTGTGAGGTGTTGTTGAAGGAGGCGCAGAAGTTGAGCTGCTACTCGAACTCTTGCTTGATGAACTCACCGAGCTCATGCTGCTGTTCGACACACTGCTGCGACTTGAACTGATGCTCGATGAACTCGAGGTACTACTTCGACTTGAGCTAGCACTCGACATACTACTGCTCGAACTCATCACGCTAGATGAACTCGATGCACTGCTCACAACGCTGGACACACTGCTGGCACTGTTACTTGAGATAGAGCTTTGACTTGAAGCTGAACTTACGCTTGATGTTGCGCTGTTGCTTGAGCTACTGCTGACACCCACAACAGGCGTGCTATTGCTGGCTGAAGCATCTTTGCCACCCGAACATGCCTGTAATAACAACGATGTAATGAGTACACCGTAGAGGGATACAGACCTGACTCTAGGCCAAACGATGTTCAATGAATTTGAGATATACACTTTCATAGAGATGACTGATTCATTTCAGGAAATACACAACTGAAAAATCTTTTATGCAGATTAGTGGTGCAATGCGTAGATATTATTGGAGGCGTTTACGGTTCCACGTAGCGCCACACGCCCGCGTTAAGCGCGCCGCCTACAAGAATGTAATGTGTGCCATCGAAGGTCACAGCCATTTTCTGCGGCCCGTTACTCATTTCTGGAGGCGCAGACATTTGTGTCCAGTTAGTGCCGGGGTTGCGAGGCGCGACATGCAAGTGTGGGCCTCCGATGCCGCCAAGGTTCGAACCATCATCCCAGGCGTAGAGAAAGTCCCTGGTGCCAATCACGCCATTGGCCCAGAAGTAACCATCAGTGGATGAGTACAAAGCCTGCCAATGTGCTCCCGCATCTTGTGTTCGCCAAACGCCACCGGAACCCGCTGCATACGCAACGTTTGCTGATTCCTTGAACATCTGGTTACCACCATGTGGATGACTAAAACCGCCGCTGAGTTTGAATGTGACGCCGCCATCCGTAGTGTAAGTGGATGTACCTGAATCGACTTGTGGGATTAGAAACCAGGTCTTACGTGTAGTCGCAGCATTGCCGGTATCCATGAAATATGGATAGATCGACTTTCCATTTGCCGGATCGGTAGGGATTACTTTCCAGTTGACGCCGCCATCAATTGATTCGGCGAGATTGTTTCCCTCATGGAAGCCTGTGATCAGATGTTGATGATCGTACGGATCAATGTCGTAGCTATAAATGTCACCCGCATTGTAGACCTCCCAATTCTTGCCGCCGTCAGTCGACTTGTAAGCACCCACTAATGGACCATAACCACTTGCTGTATACAAGGTTGGCGGCGTTGCTGGGTCACGTGCGGGATTGTCATCAATCACTGCGCTGAAGGGCCGACCACCATCCAGGTTTGCACTGTTCTTGCCTGTGTCCACCTTCACCCACGTAAGTCCATAGTCAGTCGACTTCCATACACCTTGGTAGCAGAAGAATGCATAGAGTTCGTTAGGATGAACCGGGTCCACCAGAACAGGCCCCGCTCCAAAGTTTTGACTCGGGCCAGAAAAGTTAGGATCAAGCGTAACACCTGGAGGTGTGACATTTTTCCAGACACCAATCTCTCCCGCTGCTGAACCATCAGTTACTGCGACTGCTGCCACCGCGGTTAGAGCCGGGTTTGTTATTGTGGCTTGTATATGACAGGTACTCGTTTGCGGCATTACATCAGGGGCAGTGTAAAAGCCATTGCTACTTATCGAGCCACAAGCACTGCTCTCAAC
>DATAHE010000162.1:0-7016 GCA_036263355.1 Steroidobacteraceae bacterium
TGACCCGACTTCGACTGCACAGTCTTTCCGCCAAGTGAAGTGACAATATCTTCTGTTGCCCACACCAGGCGTGGGTCGTGAACGATTCGTGCGCCCTTTTCTTTCTTCAGGAACATCGAGGCCAGCAGACCAACGATGTAATAGCCTTCAATGAAGGTTCCTTTCTCATCAAACAGGAAGCAACGATCATAGTCACCATCCCAAGCAATACCGAGATCGGCTTTATGTTTCTTGATCGCTTCAACGGTCGATGCGCGGTTTTCTTCCAGCATGGGATTCGGCACGCCGTTCGGAAACGTGCCATCAGGATTGTGATGAATCTTGATAAATTCAAAGGGTAAATACTTTTCGAGGCTATCGATCACGGCACCCGCACCACCGTTGCCTGCATTCACGACGACTTTCAGCTTCTTCAACTTGCTGACGTCAAGATAAGAACGCAGATGCTCAATGTACTTATCCCAGGTATTCAGTGAATGTAACGTGCCTTTCTTTGCTGGCGTGGTGTATTGATCAGCATCACCAATCTTTTTGATTTCCTGCAAGCCGGTATCGCCACTGATGGGACGCGCCTGATCGCGCACAAATTTCATGCCGTTGTAATCGGGTGGATTGTGACTGGCTGTAACCATGATGCCGCCGTCCATTTTTTCGGCGAAAGTGGCGAAGTACACACCTTCGGTGCCGCATAAACCAATGTCATACACATCCACACCAGAATCGAGTAAACCTTGAACCAGTGCTGTACATAACTCCTGACTGGAAAGACGGATGTCACGTCCCACCACAACACGCTTCGGCTTTAGCCACTCTGCATATGCCCGGCCCACTCGATAAGCGACTTGAGGATTCAATTCGCTGGGAATGCGACCACGCAAGTCATACGCTTTAAAACCGGCCAGGGGAGCGGCTGTCATATCAGGAAACTCCGGAAAAGTAGAATAAACGGGCTGCACATTGTGGCTGGAGTTGCCCCATTGGGCAATGCAATTTCACTCACTTGAGCAGTAACTGAGCTAGAATTTGCATCCTTTCCTACCGAAGTCGTTATTGATCTCTTACTCATGCCCACTCATCTTCGCCGTCGCTCCATCCCCGTGCAAATTGGCGCCGTCACCGTTGGCGGAACATCGCCCGTTGTCGTGCAATCCATGACGAACACCGACACGGCAGATATCGAAGGCACGGCTCAGCAAATCAAGTCATTGGCACGCGCTGGCTCAGAGCTGGTACGCATTACGGTGAATAGTGATGAAGCTGCTGCAGCGGTACCGCATGTCTGCGAACGTCTGGCACAGATGAATGTGAACGTGCCCATCGTGGGCGATTTTCATTTCAATGGTCACAAATTACTAAAGGCACATCCCGCTTGTGCCGCGGCGCTGGCCAAGTACCGAATCAATCCAGGTAATGTGGGTCGCGGCAGTAAGCGCGATTCACAATTTGCCGAAATGATTGAAGTGGCTTGCCAGTATCAAAAGCCCGTTCGCATTGGCGTTAACTGGGGAAGCCTGGATCAGGATTTGCTGACGCGCTTGATGGATGAAAACTCACAACGTGCACAACCACTGGATGCAGAACAAGTCATGCATGAAGCACTGGTTGTTTCTGCACTGGATAGCGCGGCACGTGCAGTTGAATTGGGTTTACCGAAAGATCGCATCATCATTTCCTGCAAAGTGAGCGGTGTACAGGATTTGATTAGTGTGTATGGCGAACTCGCCAAGCGTTGCGACTATGCTTTGCATCTGGGTCTCACCGAAGC
This sequence comes from Steroidobacteraceae bacterium, assembly GCA_036263355.1. Lineage (GTDB taxonomy): Bacteria > Pseudomonadota > Gammaproteobacteria > Steroidobacterales > Steroidobacteraceae > CAILZL01. The sequence continues at coordinate 1,766 of DATAHE010000162.1, forward strand.
GGGCATGGGATCAAAAGGTATTGTTGCCTCTACTGCAGCGATGAGCGTATTACTTCAACAAGGCATTGGCGACACCATTCGCGTATCACTCACCCCCGAACCCAATGGTGATCGCACACAGGAGGTAATCGTCGCGCAGGAAATGCTGCAAACGATGGGCCTGCGATCATTCACACCAATGGTGATTGCATGCCCCGGTTGTGGTCGCACTACTTCAACATTCTTCCAGGAATTAGCCAAGGACATCCAGACACATATTCGACATCAGATGCCGCAGTGGCGCGAGAAGTATATTGGTGTCGAAGAGATGACAGTCGCCGTGATGGGTTGTGTTGTCAACGGCCCTGGTGAAAGCAAGCATGCGAACCTTGGAATAAGTCTTCCCGGTACCGGCGAACGCCCTGTTGCACCCGTGTACATTGACGGTGAGAAAGGTCCGACGTTGAAAGGCGATCACATCGCGCAGGAATTCCAGTCGCTGGTGGAAGAGTATGTGGCTTCTCACTATTTGTTAAGAGTCTGAAGGTTTTTGGCCTGGAGGATTGCCGATGAGCGAACTCACATCCAAACATTGTGTGCCTTGCGAAGGTGGCGTCGCACCACTCACTCGCGAACAATCTTCCGAGCTGATGAAGCAGCTGCATAGCGACTGGCAACTGAGCGATGACAACAAATCCATCAAGCGCTCATTCAAGTTCAAAAATTTCTATCACACCATGAGCTTCGTCAACGCAGTCGCTCATGTATCCAACAAGGAAGATCATCACCCTGATCTGGAAGTCGGTTACAACTACTGCAACATCTGCTACAACACTCACGCTATTGGTGGATTGTCGGAGAATGATTTTATTTGCGCAGCGAAGGTGGATGCACTGTAAGCGTTATGGCGGAGAGCGCGCTAAATAGTGATGCCGCTCAATCTTGACTGAAACTAATAATCACAATACTTACGCGCTCTGCCATAGAGCAGCGCCAGAAAACAACTCGAAGCACCTCAGCCTCGACTTGAAACCATCAATCCGTCAGTAAAAACTGCAGCACTCACCTCACAAAATCTTATACTGTATATTTACACAGTATGCCGTCTGTGTATAGCATTGCCCTCCCGAAATTTGATTCTTTTCCGCTATGCAGCGCGCCGAAGCCATTGCCAACCTGTTGCGCACCACACCCGATGTGTGGTCGGGCCACGAAGTGGCCGCCGCATCGTCGCGCGATACCGGTTTTAGCGCATTAAACGCTTTATTGCCCGGCCATGGATGGCCCGTCAGTTCGTTGATCGAGCTCATTCCATTAATGGAAGGCATTGGTGAATTGCAATTATTGCTGCCTGTCCTGAGGACATTGTGTCGTGAAGGGCGCGATGTAGTCTTTATCTGCCCACCGCATATTCCTTATCCACCTGCGCTGGCGAATGCAGGACTGCCGTTGAATCGCATCATCTGGATTGATGCAAAAAACGATGATGAAGCGCGCTGGTCTGCAGAACAAATTTTGCGCGAAGGTATAGCAGGAGCCATTTTGTTATGGAGCAATGCAACCAAAGACCTGTCCTTGCGACGTTTACAAGTAGCCGCTCGTGAAGGTGACTCACTTTTATTTCTTTATCGACCTTACGCATTACTGCATTCAGCCTCACCCGCAACGGTACGTATTGCACTACGACCGCACGCTGGTTTGTTGCACGCAGAAGTCATCAAATCGCGTGGTGGCAAAGCTGCAAGTACGCAACTGCAACTATACGATGTTGCATGAAGTCATCATGAACCTGTTTCAATATGTTGTGGCTATCCCTCCATTTCTCTTCACTGGCAACTGAACTTCGCGAACCGCGTGACGTTGGTCCTGCTGCTGTGGTTGATCGTCATGGTTCAAGGCGCTGGATCATTTCCTGCAACGACGCAGCTCGACAGGCTCGCATTCATTCGCACATGGATGCGACCAGTGCACTGGTGTTAATGCCCACACTAAAATTGATTGATCGTTCACGATCTCAGGAACGCAGAGCACTGCAGGCGCTGGCAAGCTGGAGTGAACAGTTCAGCAGCTTTGTCACCTTCGATGCACAACGCTGGTTACTATGGATAGAAATCGGCGCCAGCCTGCATTACTTTGGTGGACTGGATGCATTGATGGGAAAAATAACTCAGGGTATACGCGAACTCGGATACACATTTGCAACCGGCATTGCACCCACCATCGAAGCATCTGCATTACTAACGCAGCACAAGGATGCACAACCTGTCCATCAGACGAAAGCAATCAAACTTGGTATCAGCGCGTTACCGGTACACTTACTTGCAATATCTATCAGCACACTTGACGTTTTTAGAGATGTAGGCTGGCAATACATTGGTGAAGTATTAAATGCACCGCGTGATCAGCTGGCGCGTCGTTTTGGACCTGACATTACTCAGTATCTGCAACGCTTGCTGGGTGAAGCAGCTGACCCTCGTGAGCCTTATCGCGCGCCAGCAACGTATCGTCGTCGCCTCGAATTATCGTTTGCTGTCGATGCCACAGAACCGCTGCTTTTTCCATTGCGCCGCATGCTCGGTGAACTGCAAGGCTATTTACGCGGCCGTGACATGGCATTGCAGGACCTGCAATTGACGCTGGTTCATGAAAAGAATAACGCCGCTGCATCCACCACCTTGCAACTCCACACCACCCAATCGCAACGCGATGCCCAGGCATTATGGTTGTTACTGCGCGAAATGCTGGAACGCACTGCATTGCCTGCCGCCACCGTAGAACTGATTATTTCCGTAAAGCAGTTCGTTGCGCCTGACATCGCCCAGCTTGATTTCTTTGATGACAAAGCAAAGCGCGAACAATCGTGGTCAAATTTGCTCGACAAACTGCGCGCACGCTTGGGAACCAATGCCGTAAAACATCTTGGACTGAAAGATGATCATCTTCCTGAAAAGGCATGGTGTGTGATTGATGCAGAAAAACAGAATACAGATAGCGCACCCGTTTCAGCACAACGTCCTTTATGGTTGATACAACCAAAGTTAATACAATCGCTTCCTAATTTAATCGGCAAACCCGAGCGTATTGAGTGCAACTGGTGGCAGGATGATATGCAGCGTGACTACTACATTGCCGAAACACCCGAAGGTTCGCGATGGTGGCTGTATCGCGATGTGCAATCATCGCAGTGGTACTTGCATGGATTGTGGGGATAACTTTTAGCGCTTGCGCGCTGCCTGATACGCTTCGATCAATGGCAACAGAACTTTGCGTCTCTCCAGGCTTTCTTCTGGCCAGTACTGTTCCCTGTCGTAATACTCAACCACCGATGGCATGTTTTCCGGAATCACCACCCAAGGCTGTTTGGTCGCCGTAAAGATATGGATATCGGGTGGCAGCAAATCAGGATTATCCAGCGTGCCCACTCGAACAAACTTGATGATGGACCCCGCACCTGCGTAGTGACTCCAAAGCGCCACCTTGCATACCGGACAGAGCGCGCAATTACTTGTCCCGATCCACTTGCGGAGGGCGTATTAATCAGCTCCGGATCATCATTCAGATTCACCACGCGATCCGCTTCAATCATGGCGTTCAATGCAAACGACGAACCCGACTCACGCTGACACCATCGACAGTGACAGCAATTAACAAACAACGGCGCTGTTTGCATGCGATAGCGAATGTTTCCGCAGTCGCAGCCGCCCTCGATGGGAAACCTGTCTGCACTCACTGATAATCTCCTTCAATCATTCAGGCCCTTCCCTTTCAGAATCGCCGGTGCGCATTTTTCAATTCTGGCTTCACGAGTCTTTGATTGCTTTGCCTGAGAGAAATACAGCAGATAAGCTCTCTGACGTCCAGGTGTCAACGCATCAAAAGCCTTCTTCAGCCCCTTGTTCTTGTCCAGAGCTTTCTGAAACTCCTCGGGCATGCTGAACTCAGATGTCTTCTTCATCGCCACTTTCAAACCAGCTTTCTCGGCCGCAATCGCTTCTTTAACGAATGACTTGATGGTCGCCTTCAGTTTCACTACCTGCTTGGCATCGGTGAATCGCAACTGTCTGGCTGCCTGTACATTTTCAGTTTGCTGCACAAGAATTCCTTTCGGGTCTTTTAACAACGCCCCTTTGAAGAATAGCAATGCGCAATATTCTTTGAATCCATGTATTAGAACAATATTAGTATCATCGTGCGTGTAGCAGGGTTGACCCCACTTCAGTTCCTCCACAAGGCCGCACTCCAGAACAACATCACGAAGCAGGCTCATTTCCTTCTGCCACTTCTTTTCTTTACTGAGAATCGCGTCGACTTTTGGGTTTGTATGTTTCATTACTAAATCGCTTTACATGTTGGGTGTAATAACCACCGAGGAAGCGGAGCGGCTCGCTGCACCATGGAAAACAGCTTCAATGTTATTGCCATCGGGATCGAGCACAAACGCACCGTAGTAACCAGGATGATAACGGCGTTCGCCCGGCGCACCATTGTCACGACCTCCCGCTGAGATAGCAGCTGCGTAGAATGCATCCACTGTCTTGCGATCCGGCGCCTGAAATGCCAGGTGAACCTGAGAGACATACCCATCTGCTTTGTCGACCCACAATTCGTCCGCCGAGAAATGATTCTCTCCTTCGACATAGGCATCCAGCTTGCCGAGCGCAACAAAAACTGCCCGATAGAATAGCTTGCTAGCGGCGAGATCGGCGACGCGCAAATGAATGTGATCAATCAATCTACCGACGTGAAGCTGCATCGACAAATCCTCTCACCAGCAACAACAATGATTCTGAAAGAACTACAAACTCCGGTCAAGCCAGGCACCTTGTGTTTTGCCGTGTTGCGTGTCCTTATCATACTGCCTGCTGAGCTCATTATATTTCTCCAGCAACTCATGTCCCTTTGCGTTAGCGTGCGTGTCCAGCAATTTACAGTCAGTCATGGCAGGAATCGCAAGCAACGACTGATCAATATCACTAGCAGCACGGCGTGCGATGTCGTAATGACCTTGCTCATGATCGCGCAACGCCCTGCTGTACGAGACCAGCGTCTGTTGCTGGGTCGAAGTCGCGCCTCGCGGATCAGGCAGCGTCATCACTACATCAAGTTTTGTGCTAACACTGGTCAGGCGGCATCGACCTGATGTATCAGTATTCCATCGATAGGACCAGTGAATATCCCAATGAGTATAGCCATGGAAAACTTCGCCATTCTCACGAATAGTGGAAGCGGCATTAAACTGAGAAAATAATGTCGCGCCAGAATGTACATAAAC
>DATAHE010000163.1:0-3642 GCA_036263355.1 Steroidobacteraceae bacterium
CGCGCGCCGCGCTGGATGCAACGTGTCGGTCTGGAATGGTTCTATCGATTGATCCAGGATCCCAAGCGACTTGCGAAACGTTATCTGGTGCGCGGTCCGCGAATTTTTGCACTGCTTAAAAACTTCAACATCTCGTTGCGCGACCAATGAACGCCCGCGCTGTCAAAGAAAAGCTGTTGCCATTGACGCTGGCGGTATCAGCAATGGTCGTTTCACTGGTGGTGCCAGAAGGCTTCGACTACGCAGCGGCAGCGAGAGGCATGCCCGCCACCAGCGGCGGGTTTAACACCATTTTGTGGCTGGTCATATTGGCAACGGGATTCTATTTTTCTGGCAAAAAACTGAGAGACTCCAAGAGCGTACTGTTTGCAAACCGCTTCTTTCTGGGTTTGGTGGTCCTCGCAACACTGAGTTATCTGTGGTCCATCGCACCGCCAGTTACGATGCGACGTATATTGCGTATCTTTGCAGTCGTCAGTGTATGTGTCGCATTTGCGTCGTATTCCAAAACCGTACGTTCATTCCAGGAAGGCTTGCGTCCGGTACTGACCATCATGTTGATCGGCTCTATTTTCTTCGTAATAACGAATCCAACATATGGCGTAGAGCAGCTGACGATGTCAGAACTGGTTGGTGCGTGGAAGGGCCTGACCACACAGAAGAACGCGCTTGGCGCATTGGCGACGATTGGATTTCTGTTATGGCTGCATGCATGGATCACGGGACAGGCAAAACAACCATGGCCCATTGTCGGCATGATTGCAGCTGCCATTTGCGTGATTAACTCACGTAGCTCCACGTCGATCATGGCCACCGTGTTCTCTTCCATCCTGATGCTCATGCTGATGAAATCGCCGGGCAGTCTGAAAAGATCCATGCCGTACTTCGTCGGTATCTTTGTATCGATCTTGCTGGTGTACTCGCTGGCCGTGCTCAAACTTATCCCGGGCTCGGAAGCTTTGCTCAGTCCCATCGCGGCAATTACCGGCAAGGACTTGACGTTCTCTGGCCGTACCGCCATTTGGGATATCATCAATCAAAGCATCAGCTATCACCCGTTGCTCGGTACTGGTTATGGTGCTTACTGGATTGGCGCGGATCCGTCTTCACCCTCTTTCGAAACACTTATCAAGCTGTTGTTCTATCCGACCGAAGCACATAACGGTTATCTGGATGTCATCAACGATCTTGGCTGGGTGGGTGGAATACTACTGCTGGGGTACATCATTACTTTTCTGCGGCAGTCGCTTCAGCTTTATAAAGTTGATCGTTCACAAGGTGCCATCTATCTTGTTATTTTGTTTCACCAGATGATTGGTAACCTTTCTGAATCGATGTGGTTCAACATTCGCGGTGTGCAATTTGTCATCGTGACGTTAGCCACGACCTGCCTGATTCGCGGCCTGCAACTGCATGAAGCATCAAGAGTGGCTGGATCACGAATGCCTCCACCTCCTGCCGCATCCAGCCCATCAGTCAGGCCAGCAAATGCTGACACGCGTTCAGCGTGGGAAAAATTGAGGAACCGCTGAAGTTCCGAGCAAGAGCCAGCATCAATATCACTGGCTAAAGCAACTGTCTCATACGTTGTGCCACAACGTATGATCCCCTCTCCGTGTAGTGCTCACGGTCAAAAATAAGCGGATGCTGTTGATCATCCAGCGTCAGACATTTATTTCCTTCACACAGAAGATTAATCATGGATACATACTCTGTACCCTTTTCGTGTGCCAGTTGCGCCATGCGTTGATCCAGCTGGACAAGACTCATATCCCAGTGCTGATCAGCATAACCTTGCTGATTACGTTTCAATCCTGTTACGAGTAATCGTGGCAAGGGTGAATCATAAATGGCGATGGGTCCCAGCAGTGTCACTACAATCTTGTTTTGCTTGGCCCAATCCAGTGTGGCTGCGACACCGGGAAGCGATTCTTCGGTCCAGCGTCCAGTAATAATGAGCCGGGTAGCGCGCTTATCTTCCGTAAGTGATGCGAACAGCTTCGAGAATACTTCACGACAACGAATTGACTCGTTGAACTTTGGCGTAATCGTCGGCAAACAACCAGCCGCCGTGATCTGCATGAAATTCTTGTCTGGCATCGCAGCACTTAACCCTGACCATAGTTGTGCGGCATGGCTATCACCAATGATGAGATAGTTGGGTTTATCAGTTGCGGTGACAACACACTCTGGATTCACATCGGTTCTGCCGACGCGAGCACTCAGAAAACAAGCTTCATCCCGAAACATGGGGCCAGCTTGATAGTTTAAATACGATGCATATTCGATGGCCTGCGCAGAGAAACGCGACGGCACTCCATCTGCTTTCCACATACAGGCTCCGATCACCAGCACGATGGCACTGGCAACGGCCGCCATCCAAGCCAGTTTACTTGGCGCAGGTCGATGCTTGCCCTCACGAAACGGTTGCTCAATAAAACGCCATGAAATGATTGCAGCAATGATCGACACCACAATAATGGCAATCTTGCGGTTCCGGTCAGAACCCGACTCGAGCAACATGCCATAGTTGCGCTGAAACACAGTGATAGGCCAATGCCAGAGATAGAGTGAATACGAAATCAAACCGATAAATGTAATTGGCCTTACAGACAACACGCGTCCAGTAACGGTGTGTGCGTTAACGCGACCCACGGCAATAATCATTGCCGCACCCAGTGTCGGAGGAATGGCCAATAAACCCGGGAAAGGCATATCGCCGTTAATCATGAACACCGATGCGATGATCAATAGCAACCCACTGAATGAGTATGCTTCACGCAACGGTTCGCTTTTGGGGACTGGCAATGCATCAAATGCCACCAACGCACCCAGTAGTAGTTCCCAGGCACGCGTAAACACCAGATAGTAGCTGGCATCCTTGAAGTGAAATGCACCATAGGCACTGAACACCAGCGACAAAATAGACACAATCCATGTCATCTTTACCGGCTTGTTGCGGGTCATCCTGCAAGTAGCCAACAGCAGCAATGGCCAGAAGATATAAAACTGTTCTTCCACCGCCAGCGACCAGGTGTGTAGCAATGGCTTGGAGAGTGCAGACCCGTCAAAGTATCCGGCTTGCATCCAGAAGAACAGGTTGGACACGGACAGCACTGCAGCGATGCTGCTTTTCCCGAGATCAATTAACTCACTGGGCAAGCTATAAAACCACGCAAAGGCAAATGTCCCGAGTAACGTGGCAATCAGCGCGGGGAAAATACGTCGTATGCGACGTTCGTAAAACTTGGTGATGGAGAATTTTCCGGCGGCAATTTCTTTCATCAGCAAGCTGGAGATGAGATAGCCGGAAATAACAAAGAACACATCTACGCCGACGAAGCCGCCGCGAATGAAATCGATGCCCGCGTGAAACGCCACCACAGGCAGTACTGCAACAGCACGCAACCCATCAATATCCTTGCGATGAACCAGCTCGCCCGCAAGCAGCTGATTGCCAGCAGTGGGAGAAAAACCAAGGAAATCCAGAAACGAATGTAGAAGCTTCATGCAGCGAACCAGCTTGAGACGCAAGTTCGCAAGCTTACACAAAGACCGCCTTGTTGGTCACGGCGCTTTTCAGGTAATCAACCGTTTTTTGCAAGGTACTTGTTATTTGGTGCGCACGTGCAGTTCTTGTCG
>DATAHE010000164.1:0-2743 GCA_036263355.1 Steroidobacteraceae bacterium
ACGCGGGCATGCGATATCTTCATGCAGGTCGGTGGACTCCGCAACTTCAGTTGAACCTACGATGGGAAGGTCGTGAATCTGGCGCCGAAGCCGATCACGACAACAGCGGCGCTACCTTAATCTACGTCAGTCCCGGCACCAGCGTTGAGTTGAGTTCACACTTGCAAGCTTATGCATTCTTGCAGATACCGATATATCAGCGCGTGAACGGATTGCAACTGCTGCCGTTAAGATTTTTTACGCTGGGAGCGCGATACCAGTTCTAAAAACGTCTGGCACTTTCAGCGATGCGGGCTACACAATGCTCTACAGCCCGCATCGCTGCACTTAAGCGAGTGCCCAACCAAGATTTAGGACAGTCCTTTCGATCAGCGTTACATGGATGTGCTATGTAGTGGCAGCATCCATTCTTAGTGCGATTGCGGTAGCCGGAACAATCAATGGTGCTCAGCCGTCGTTGGCAAGTAATTCGGGACACACTATTGATGCTCATGGAACACGACGACATCGATCAAACTAAGCTATTTGCCAGTTATGGCGAGAGGCTGAAGTAAACGAATGATCTAGGATCGCCGTGTTGTCGACTATTAACTCACGGGGATCTTCCATGCAATCATCCTGCCGCCACGCACCGAGTCGAACGCTGACCCGCTCGTTACTTCTTATTGCTGCGACTTATCTGATTACGGGACTCACATCTGCCATGGCGCGGCCGGAATTTTTTAGGTTTACATCCATTGCCGACACCTCAGAACACTTCTTCAGTCATTTGAATTTCCCCTGTCTTAACAATCTTTCGCGCATTGCGTTCACAGGTAGACTAAGTAGTGGCGTAGAAGGCGTGTTCTCGCGAGTCAATCTCGGTGGCTTCAATACCCTTGCGGATTCCGGCACCAGCGCATTTGTGGATTTTGGTCTGGACTGTTCCATTAACCACAACGCGATGATTGAAGTTATTGCACTTAAAAAAGTATCGGATGGTTTTGACAGAGTGGTGCTGCGCGGCACTGGTATCTCTTCCAGTCCATTGATCGACAACACCGGCACCTTCGATGAGTTCGGAGGATTCCAGTTAAACATCACAGGCAAGACCGCGTTAGGTGCTCACCGTGCATCGGACGGTGTCGATGTGATTCTGGTGAAAGGATCAGGTCAATTAACAGGGCCGGAAAGAATTGTTGCGCCTGGCACAGGGGCTATTTCTCAATTCTCTTCTTTTGCGAATAATCCCGCGATTAACTCAGCTGGCAAGGTCGCTTTTGCGGCCTTCAAAAATCAGAACCATACCATTCACATTCTTACCGTCGATGAAGCAGGACTCGTCACTGTGTTCCTGGACGATCAGGGTCCATTCGTTGGTGTGGGTGATGTTGTGATCAATGGCTCGAGTTCAATTGCCTTTCATGGCACCTTGGGAGGCGGCGAACGTGGCGTATGGTTGATTGATCAAGTCAACGGACAATCATTTATCAAGCAACTGGCCAGTTCTAACAACACACCCTGCGTTGACTTTGATGCGGTTGCACTGGGCGATCTTGATGATGTCGCCTTTGCATGTCGTGATTTCAATTCTTTTTCTTATGTCTATCTCAGCGACAAATTTGGATTGCATCGCGTTCTCGGTCCAGGCTCGCAGTTGCTGGGCCGCAGAGTATCACGCGCGAATATTGGTCGCGAAGCGATCAACAGCGACAAACACATTGCGATACTGGCTGACTTTGATGATGGATCCAGCGCCATCGTTCGTGCTAACCCGACATTCTTGCCACCAGACTTCGTGATTAACGTGACTAGTGCTTTTCAGCTGGAAGTCAGCTCCGATGGTGGCAGCCCCAGTATCTCTAAGCCTGTCAACATCCGCCCCGGTTTACTGACATTGTCTTTCGATGTGTCGTTCCCCGCTCGAGCCTCCAGCAATCTGAATGTCATGCTGGGAGACAAGCTGTTAAAGTCAGTATCCGCATCACCACCCGGCGTGCGTCAACACATCAGCATTCCGATTGATCTACGTAAGGCATCGCGTACTTCAAGCGTCGAACAATTACGTTTCGAGATCACAGGAAAATCCAGTGCAGCAGTACAAATCAGTAATGTGGTGATGCCTGGCGTACTTACTGATGCAATGAACTCAGGCGACAATGGACATTGGCACATCGACACCAGCAAGGGTGGTCATGCAGCTTTAGTTGATACGACCGCGTTTCCAGTACGAGTTGAAATTTCTTCCGACAGCAAACAAAAGGCGCAGGTGCCCACAAATCGTGCTGTGCCAGTTGCCATTCTCAGCAGTGAAGGCTTCGATGCGACACATGATATTGATCGCAGCACCTTGACCTTTAATGGTGTGTTGCTCGAAACAGGAGTTAGCAACGCAGCAGACAAGTCATTGCCTTGTACTGAACGTGATGTGAACGCGGATAAGTTACCTGATCTGGTATGCAATGTCGTTTTGAAAAACACAGCAAAAATCAGTTCATCTAAAACAGTCCATGTTTCCGCCATATCAACTCATGGCTGGAACATCGCTGGCTCTTCCGACAATATAGGTCGCTCCGACATTATGAGCGATACGACGCCGTAACAAATAAGCTGGTACCCATTACGGCCCATCAAGTTGATGGGCCGCAGTGATAAGAACGCGGCAAGATACGCTACACCTGTTCGCTGACGTTACGCATCGTGAGTCGATACAATGCCGGTAAAACGAACAAGCTCAGCAACGTTGCAGAAATAATTCCGCCGA
>DATAHE010000165.1:0-1636 GCA_036263355.1 Steroidobacteraceae bacterium
TTGCTTCATCGCGTAACGGCGTACTGGATTTGTTCGATAAGCATCATGATGCCAATGCATTCACGCGGGCGGCTACGTTGGCATGGACACAGGCACAGGTACAGCTACGTCATCTCGGTATCGTTCAGGAAGAAGCGATTCTGTTTCAGCGTCTTGCTGGTTACGTGTTGTATGCCAATGCCGCATTACGGCCCTCCTCTGACACCATTCAACGCGGTGGCGGCACCGCATCCGCTCTGTGGTCACAGAGTATCTCCGGCGATATACCCGTGGTGCTGCTGCGAATTGATGATCTTGCAGACATCGGCATTGTCAGACAGTTATTGCAGGCACACGAGTACTGGCAGCTGCGGCAACTAGCTGTTGATATCGTGATCTTGAACGAACGAGCGGCATCATATGTGCAGGATCTGCAGAACGCATTGGAGACACTGGCACGCATGAGTCAATCGCGCTTGCATGTTGCAGGTATCGATGGAGGTACAAGCAAGGCAAAGGGGTCGGTATTTGTATTGCGCACGGATTTGATTTCTGCAGAGACGCGTGGCGTGCTGTCCGCCGTTGCTCGTATCGTGTTGGTGGCACAACGCGGCAGCCTTGCAGAACAACTCGAACGCCGTATGCAGCTACCGCATGTTCCGCTACAACCGCAGACACGCAGTCAACACGCCGTCATCCATGGACGCACCTCTTCGTTGCAGAATCTGGAATTCTTCAACGGACTAGGTGGATTTACTGCTGACGGTCGCGAATACGTTACGTGTCTGGACGCAGGACAGGCCACACCTGCACCCTGGATTAACGTCATTGCCAATGCGCAGTTTGGATTTCAAGTCGCTGTCGAAGGCAGTGGTTACACCTGGTCAGTCAATAGTCGCGAGAATCAGCTGACGCAATGGAGCAATGATCCCATCGTTGATCGACCGGGCGAAGTTTTATATGTGCGGGATGAGGAAACCGGTGAATTATGGGGACCAACCATTACACCCATTCGCGATGCAATTGCTCCATATTACGCACGACATGGCCAGGGATATAGCAGCTTTGAACATCAAGCACATGACATCGCACTTGAATTGCTGATGTACGTGCCACTGAATGACTCCATAAAAATTTGTCGGCTGAAAATAAAAAACACGTCGAACCGTCGCAGACGTCTATCCATCACTGCGTATATTGAATGGGTGCTAGGTACCTCGCGGGCTGTGTCAGCGCCGTTTATTGTCACCGAGATGGATGCAATCACGGGTGCAATGTTCGCACGTAATCCGTGGAGCACTGTCTACGGCTCGCGCGTCGCCTTCGCCGGTCTTCATGGACAACAATCACAACAGAAGAATCAATGGACTGCTGATCGCTGTGAATTTTTGGGGCGACATGGTCGGCTCGAACGACCAGCCGCACTCGCCATCAAGGCGCCACTATCAAAGCGTACAGGGGCTGGGCTCGATCCATGCTGCGCCTTGCAGACCTTCATTGAACTGGAACGCGATCAAACCACAGAAGTTGTGTTGTTGCTGGGTGAGGCGGCATCATCAGCTGAAGCACAAGCATTGCTCGCGCAATATCGATCCGCTGATCTTGATGCAGTGCTTCAACAAGTAAAGGACTACTGGGATGAAGTGCTTGGCAAAAT
>DATAHE010000166.1:0-3502 GCA_036263355.1 Steroidobacteraceae bacterium
TCGACATGAATGTAATCGCGAACGCCCGTGCCATCGGGCGTGTCATAGTCGGTACCGAATACTTTTATCTCGGGTCGAATGCCAACCACGTGTTGGCACGCTACTTTTGTCAGTAACGTTGCGGTAGGGGCAGAGTGTCCAATGCGCCCATCAGGATTGCTGCCGCCGACGTTGAAGTAACGCAGAATCACGTGGCGCATCGGCGTTACTGCGCACAGATCACGCAACATCATTTCCGTCATCAACTTTGATGCGCCGTATGGATTAATCGGCGCGGTTGCAGAATCTTCGCTGGCCACGCCGCTGGCAGGTAATCCATACACGGCTGCGGTCGAAGAGAAAACGAAGTGTTTAACGCCCGCGTCATTGCAACATTGCAGTAGATTGCGTGTGGCGCAGGTATTGTTACGGTAGTACTTCAAAGGATCCGCGACGGATTCCGGCACGATGGTGTGCGCTGCGAAATGCATTACTGTCGTGATGCGATGCTCGCGGAGAACACGGGATACAAGTTCCGCATCGCCCGTATCGCCAACAACCAGCTGTCCATGCAGTACCGCACTGGGATAGCCCGTGCAAAGATTGTCCAGTATCACTACCTCTTCGTTGCGTTCGCCCAGTTGTCGAACAACATGACTGCCAATATAACCTGCGCCACCCGTCACCAGAATTGTCATTAACGATGCCCTTTGAAATGTCTTGAACAATTGTTGCAGCTTGCCATCAACGCCTGCAGCGACGCATGGTGTGCGTCGCCGATCAGTGCGTCAGCGTTGGCTTACGCGTACCGACGAACTCACCCAACAAGAGCTTGGTAAGTTGCCGCGTCGCTAACGTCGCGATTGCTCTTTCAGCACAACGATACGTAAAGTGACACAGCTATAAATCACTTATAGTGAGCAAATGTTACACGGTCAATTCAAATGAGCCACAACCGTATAGATGCAGCACATCCGTTTGATCAATTAACGCCGGATTTTATCGCCGAAGCGGTGGAATCACTGGGCTATCGGACTGACGGGAGGCTGCTGGCACTGAACAGTTATGAGAACCGTGTTTATCAGGTTGGTATTGAAGAAAGCACGCCCGTGATCGCGAAGTTCTACCGTCCGCAGCGGTGGAGTCGTGATGCAATCACAGAAGAGCACGAATTTGCGCTGGAGCTGAAAGCTGCGGAAATTCCGGTGATTGCACCACAGGTATTCGGTGGTGAAACGCTGCACGAGCAATCGCCGTTCGAGTTTGCAATTTATCCGCGCCAAGGCGGTCATTGGCCCGAGCTGCAGACCGTTGATGAACGCCAATGGATGGGACGATTTATCGGTCGTATTCATGCCATTGGAAGGCGCAAGCGATTCATGCATCGGCAACGCATGAGTGTCACATTATGGGGTCGCGAATCACGACAATATTTGTTGGGCAAACGGTGGATACCAGAACACTTATTGCCTGCATATAAGAGCATCAGCGAACAGCTGCTTGATCGCATGGAGCAGACCTGGATGTCGATAGAGCCGACACAAATCCGTCTTCACGGCGATTGTCATCTGGGTAACGTGTTGTGGAAGGAGGGACCACACTTTGTCGATTTCGACGATTGCATGGCTGGCCCGGCAGTGCAGGATCTGTGGATGCTGCTATCTGGTACGCACGAAGAACGGGCACAGCAGTTACGCGAAATCCTCGACGGGTACTCACAATTCACTGACTTTGACCCGCGTGAGCTTGCATTGATTGAAATACTGCGTACGCTGCGCCTCATGCACTATGCGGCGTGGCTGGCGCGACGCTGGGATGATCCGGCTTTCCCCAAAGCATTCCCCTGGTTCGGTGAGAACAAATTCTGGGAACAGCATGTGTTGGATCTTCGTGAACAGCTGGCTGCCCTGGATGAAGATGTAATGGGATGAAGGCGTTCTGGAGTAACGAACGACTAGCTTGATCACTCGACGGATCGGTGTAACTGAACAATGACAAGAGTCAAACGAACATGAATCAAACGTTTCAATTTGTGTTACGACTGCTGGTATTAATGACACTCGGACTCTCGATTGTGGCCTGCGGACCTTCTGATGAAGAGAAGGCCGCTGCCGAGCAACAAGCCAAGGCGAAAAGAGTGGTGAAGAAAGTGCAGCCGGTTGATCCGCTGGCCGGCATGTCCAGCGCCGTCACCGGAACCAAGGGAACACTGCCAGTTGATGTGCGCTTTGAGCTTCTGGACCGGCCAGAACCGCATATACCTGTGAATATACGACTGGCCATTGTGCCGACCATGGATTTAATCGCGCTCCATGCAGTAGTGAAGCCAACAACAGGATTACAGGTGAGTGGGGATACGCAGGTGAAATTTGACGCCCCAAAAAATGGCGAGATCAAGGAGCACAAATTCGTAGCGACCTCTACCGAAGCCGGTATTTTCATTGCGAATATTGATGTCACCGTAACTCGTGACACGGGTGATACGACCTTTACCTTTTCCATTCCGGTGCCAGTGCCCGACAAAACAGCCGCTTCTGCAACTGCCGCTGCAGCTGCCAGTAGCAAATAGTTTCAGCAAACTGGCAACTAATTGACGGTTAATCGGACAATTAAGTCGTTAATTACTCAATTTGTACTCAAAGATGTCCGGCGAGGTCGTATAATCCGCGGCCTTTTTTCCCGGATGCCCTTCTGTGAGTACTGCAAAGCTTCGTAATATCGCCATCATTGCCCACGTCGATCACGGCAAGACCACGCTGGTTGATCAGCTCTTGAAACAATCCGGGACGCTGGACGCGCGTAAAGCTGTGCCAGATCGCGTGATGGACTCCAACGATCTGGAACGCGAACGTGGTATCACGATTCTTGCCAAGAACACGGCGATTAACTGGCGCGACTATCGCATCAATATTGTGGACACACCGGGGCACGCCGACTTCGGTGGTGAAGTAGAGCGCGTACTGTCGATGGTTGACTGCGTGTTGTTGCTGGTGGATGCAGTAGATGGACCCATGCCACAGACCCGATTCGTGACACAGAAAGCGTTTTCACACGGATTGCGTCCGATTGTGGTTATCAACAAGATCGATCGCGATGAAGCACGTCCAGACTGGGTGCTTGGTCAAACATTTGACCTGTTTGATCAGCTCGGCGCAACCGAAGAGCAACTGGACTTTCCAGTAGTGTACGCATCGGCACTGCGTGGCTTTGCAGGCAACGACCCAAAGCAAATGGCCGATGACATGACGCCACTGTTCGAAGCCATCGTCAAGCATTGTCCGCCGCCGGATGTGGATGTTGATGGACCCTTGCAATTGCAGATTTCGCAGCTCGACTATTCGAGCTATGTGGGTGCGATCGGTATTGGTCGTATCAAGCGCGGTCAGTTGAAGCGCAATAGCCCGGTTGTAGTCGTCGGCAGCGATGGCAAGGTTCGTAACGAGCGAATCATCCAGGTACTGGGTTTCCTTGGCTTGGAACGCGTCGAGGTTGAATCGGCAAGCGCAGGCGACATCGTTGCCTT
>DATAHE010000167.1:0-8033 GCA_036263355.1 Steroidobacteraceae bacterium
CTTATGTTCCATTTTTTGTGCCCAACAGTTAGTGGTTTTTAATGAGTTTAATTTGTCGTACAATTGAAATATTGGCTCGACTATCTTTTGATATTTAACGATGACGAAGCATCAGCGATCAGGGGTGGCAACCAAATCGATTGTCTCCACGGACGAAAAAGATATCGATCAGCTGTACGGCCTGGAGCCGGTGATTGATGTTGAAAATACACCGCAGCTTGAGAACACGGGTGAAGGTGAAGGGACATGTTTCGTCACAGTGGCATGTCCTTACTGCGGCGAGTCTTACGAGACACCGGTCGACTTGACGGGTGGTTCGTTTGAATACATCGAGGACTGCCAGATTTGTTGCCAGCCAATCATGCTTAAAGTGGAAGTGAGTGTGGATGGCGAATTGATGAACGTTGCATCACAACAGTTGAATGAATGATTCGACGCATGCCCCGGTGCTTGAATAAATGATTGATCGAATGAAACAAACAGGTGAGAAGATAATGGAAGAAGAGTTAAAAAAAGCGGCGCTTGATTATCATCGTCTGCCCATTCCGGGAAAAATTTCCCTGGCCAGCACCAAGGCGTTGACCAATCAACGCGATCTTTCGCTGGCCTACTCACCGGGCGTTGCATACGCCAGTCTGGCCATCAAGGACAATCCGCTGGAAGCAGCTAATCTCACCTCACGCAGCAATCTGGTGGCAGTGATCACCAACGGAACTGCAGTGCTGGGTCTGGGTAATATTGGGCCCCTAGCAGGCAAGCCCGTCATGGAAGGTAAAGGTTGTCTGTTCAAGAAGTTTGCAGGTATCGATGTATTCGATATTGAAGTGAACGAAAACGATCCGGATAAACTCGTGGACATTGTTGCTGCACTGGAGCCAACCTTCGGTGGCATTAACCTTGAAGACATCAAGGCGCCAGAGTGCTTCTACATCGAACGCAAATTGCGTGAGCGTATGAAGGTGCCGGTATTCCATGATGATCAACATGGAACCGCCATCATTGTGGCTGCTGCGGTATTGAATGGATTGAAGGTGGTTGGCAAGGACATTCGCGAAGTGGTCATTGCCACTTCGGGTGCAGGGGCTGCTGCCATTGCCTGTCTTGATCTGTTACTCGCACTGGGTGCGCGACGGGAAAACATTTTCGTCAGTGATAGCAATGGTGTGATCTACAAGGATCGTCCGAATACGACGGATGCAGACAAATTACGTTTTGCCCAGAACACCAAGGCACGCACCTTGGCCGAGATACTCGTTGGCGCCGATATTTTCCTTGGGTTGTCAGGTCCCGGCGTGGTCAAGCCCGAGATGATCAAGCCAATGAAGGTAAATCCGCTGATTCTCGCCTTGTGCAATCCCGAACCTGAAATTCGTCCTGAGCTTGCCAAGTCTGCCAGACCCGATTGCATCGTGTGTACCGGACGTTCTGACTATCCCAATCAGGTTAATAACTCGCTGTGCTTCCCATTCATCTTCCGTGGTGCACTGGATGTCGGTGCCACTACTATTAATGAGGCAATGAAGCTTGCCACTGTGCACGCCTTGGCAGAACTCGCACAGGCAGAGCAATCGGACATCGTGACCGATGCGTATGGCGATATCAGTCCTGCCTTCGGACCGGAGTTTTTAATTCCGCGTGCGTTCGATCCACGATTGATTACCCGCATTGCCCCTGCTGTTGCTAAAGCGGCGATGGACAGTGGTGTGGCGACACGACCGATTCAGGACTTCGAAGCCTATCGCAATCGACTGGTGCAATTCGTTTACGGGTCTGCGTCAGTGATGAAGCCGTTGTTTGCTGCTGCCAAGCGCCGCCCGCAACGTGTGATCTATGCAGAAGGTGAAGACATTCGTGTATTACAGGCCGCACAAGTTGCCGTTGACGAAGGTCTTGCGTATCCCATTCTGGTTGGACGCACAGAGCTGATCAAGGAACGTATCGAGAAACTAGGTTTGCGGTTACGCCTCGGTGAAAATTGCGAGGGCGTTAATATTTATCACGATGTCCGTTATCGTGACACATGGACCGAATATCACCAGCTTACTTGTCGACAAGGTGTATCGCGTGCGCAGGCGCAGGAAGAGATTCGCAGTCGCACGACACTGATTGGCGCGATGCTGGTCCGTCGTGGTGAAGCGGATGCGATGTTGTGTGGCACTGTGGGCCACTATCTTGATCATCTTAAATACATTCGACGCGTGATTGGTTTACGACAAGGCGCCAGTATTTTTGCAGCGATGCAAATGTTGATCATGCCGCAGCGGCAATTGTTCATTTGCGATACGCATGTCAATCACGAGCCCACACCAGCACAAATTGCCGAGATGACCTTGCTTGCTGTTGATCAAGTTAAGCGCTTTGGCATTACCCCCAGAGTGGCGCTGGTGTCGCATTCGAACTTTGGCAGTTCCGACGCACCTTCTGCAATTCGCATGCGCGAAGCATTGCCGTTGATATTGCAGCGAGCACCTGATCTTTCCATTGAAGGCGAGATGCATGCCGACTCTGCATTGAATGCAACGCTGAGGATGCAAATGTTCCCCGATGCACGTATGACCGAAGAAGCAAACGTGTTGATCATGCCTACCGTCGATGCGGCTAATGTTGCTTACAATGCATTGCGGACAGCGGTCGATAACTGCGTGACCGTCGGTGGCGTGTTGCTGGGTGCGGCCAAGTCCGTACACATCATGACGCCTTCTGCCTCGGTACGACGCATCGTTGATATGACCGCCTTTGTGGCTGCCGAAGCCGGAACGATGAAGGACGGTTGAGTCCCTCATCTATAACAGCAAACCCTTGCAGTCTTGCTTTCACTGACTGCAAGGCAAGCTGGACAATTGGCTGACACGATCCAGCTGAATAAAGTTGTGATCATCCCTGAACGGCGTTAATCTAAAACGCGGCTCGCCCCTCTAGGGTACCGCGCCGAATAAAGGTTGAACGAAGGTTGAACAGGGGTTGATCATGAACACTAAGATGGTCGCGTTATCGGGCGGTGCAGTCGTTGCGGTGGCTGCCGGTCTTTACTATGTCTTTGGTGGCCAGTCGACACCGGAACCCACCAGTCCCACGCCAACGGTTACCAAGCAAGAACCAGCCATCGCACATCCGATTCCAGATTCACCGGTTGCTCAGGCATTACCCGCACTGGATGGCAGCGATGAATTCACTACTAACGAATTAATCTCGTTGCTCGGACAACCCTTTGTCCAGAAGCATCTCATTCCTAAAGACCTGGTGCGCCATATTGTGGTCACCGTTGACAATCTGCCTCGCAAGAAGCTCGCCGGCCAGATGAATCCGGTAGTGCCGATTGACGGTCAAATCAATGATCAGGGAGAAGTGACGACGGCACTCAGTGCTGCCCAGTATGCACGCTATGATGAATTCATTCAGAGCGTCACCGCAGTTGATAGCAAACAATTGGCCGCAGTCTATTTCAAGTTGTATCCACTGTTTCAGGAAGCCTACAAGGCACAGGGATATCCCAACGCCTACTTCAATGATCGACTCGTTGCAGTGATTGATCATCTAATCGCAACGCCTTATGCGAAAGAACCTGTTCTATTGGTGAATGGTCCCGGCGTTTATCAATTCGCTGATCCCGCATTGGAAAATCTTTCAGCAGGTCAGAAAGCGATCGTGCGTATGGGTCCAGAGCACGGTGCTAAGGTACGCGCGAAGTTAAAAGAGATTCGTGCGCTAGTTGCGAGTGGTGCACCAGCAAAGCGTTAACTTCAAAGAAGAGCATGTTTGATTAGCTATACCTTTAACGCGTTGTGGGTTACAGATTGGGTGAGTGCATATGCAGAAGGCTGGCATATTCTGTCTGTACAAAATGTGCTGCCTGCTTTGGAGCAGCTCAATGAAGGTGGGTGGATGCTAGTCCTATTTAATGCGGAGCCTACAGTATCTCTTCCGTCTCTCGAATGTGTTCCGTCAGAGCCTCAAGAAGCTATAAACTTCGTGGATTCAATGTCAGCTGGCGCAGCAATCTTTTCGTGGCACGATGATCTGGAATGGATTGTAGTAACAAAGTAGATGGCGATATTGTGAGATCGAGAAAAGATAACAGTACCGACCAGTGAGTTAGTTGGTTTGAGATCTTGATTGGCTAGTGGCCTTCGGGCCTTCGTGCCGGTCGCGGGATCGCGGGTTTTATAGTTCATGGATAGTGGAAGTGATGTTTCACGCCTTCACGTAAGCTGGAAAATCATCCGAACCGGACTTGATTCATTGACGTTGCCCGATGGCTTACAAAATCTAAGAAATCATTCAGCCAGTAAGATTTCTCGCCTTGCTCGAAATGACAAACTTGTCAAAGCAACTCATTCATCCCGATGCGGTGGCCGCTTCTTCTCATCTCGTTGTGGTGATGGCCGACGTTGTTCGTGTTGAGGCGGTGCTTCAGGACGAACGATTGGCGGTAGAGGTTGTGGACGACTCACCGGAGGTCGATGACTCTCCTCTCGTGACATATCTTGTGGCGCAGGCTTCTCCGGTCTTTGCATAGGTCGCTGAACTTTCGGTGGTTGCTCCGGAAGTGGTTGCGATTGATGTCGTGTATCAAATGGCGGTGGTCGTCGCTGTGGTGGCGGATTTGATTGCGGCTGTTGTGGTGGTGACGTGTCACGTACGCCAGGATTGTTTGGTTCATTGCGTCTGTTTGGCACGTTGTTTCGTTGAACAGGTTGCTCACGTCGAAGTTGCTGACGAAGTTGTTGTACTGCAGGTTCACGTGGTTTGTATTGATAATGTTGCTGACGTATCACGTGTTGTTCTTCAGGATGCGGATAACGATCACCTGTGAACTGACGTTGATAGGTTGGCAATGGTGCCGGGCGAGGCACTTGCCGGTGATTCCAGCGATCCCAATCGCGATGATGAGCTTCCCAATCATGACCCCAGTGTTCTTGCCAACGTGGTGGGCGATCTGGCATCCAGCCACCGAAGTAAGTGGGCGGTCGTCGGTAATAACGCACCGGAACACGCAATATATAAACAGGCACGTAGTCTGGTTCGACGAACATCCACGGTCCGTTGTACCAGTCGCTGGTATACCAGTTGTCGTTGTCGTAAACCCAATACTGCCCGTCGTAGAAAAAGTAATTGGACTCAAGAAACGGGTCGTAATAAACGGGATAGCCGGGTACTGGGACAAGATCAGGAAACGTGGACACGTTAATACCGATGTTCACGCTGAACTGCGCATTCACTGCAGTCAGTGGAGCGACACCAAGTGCCAGGACGATGGTAAGAAGTAAGGAGCGCATTGATGTCCTTGTGAATCAATAAAGCTGAAGTGCAATCTCAGCTCATGATCGTTCCCTGTCTGTAGGCTAATTCTGAAACAGCGTGTTGATTACTTCATCTTATCAATCGCTGCATTGCAAAAATCACGGATAAAAAACAAGGCGAATAAATCGCCTTGTTTGAAAGTCGCGTGTGGCCGCGACGCAGATAAATGTTCGCGAAACTGCCTACTTAACGACGCTGTGAATGACCTTGTCGTGTTCGAAGTACACCACAAATGCCGGATAGTCCCAACGAGTGATGGGTGGTTCGCCAACAGCAGGCTCGCGTTGCGATGGCGCACCAAAGGCAGCTTCCACACTGTTCATGGTGCTGCCACGGGGAGGCAACTTAACTGGCGCGGCCATTTGTGGTGCTTCGTTCGCACTGGGCATGGCAACATCATCCGCCAAGGCAATGGCGCCAAAAGACAGTAGGGCAAGGGCAAGCAAATTCTTGGAAGACATGGCAGCTCCTGACAAATCCGGCCGAAACTATAACCATAATTATGTAGCGTGGCGTAAATAAACGATAAACTAGCGGCCATTTCTTTGACCAACGTCACTAAAAACCAACGGCCTGCCTGACCGATCATGTTTCAGCCCCTGCCTTTATACATTGGACTGCGCTATGTGCGTACCCGGCGCCGGGGATTCTTCGTCTCTTTCATCAGCTGGGTTTCCATGGCCGGTGTGTGTCTCGGCGTCGCAGCATTGATTGTGATTTTATCGGTGATGAATGGCTTTGAAGCAGAGCTGCGTGGTCGCCTGCTGAATCTGTCATCGCATGCAACGATCTCGGGTACACCTGCACAAATGCGTGAGTGGCAGGCGCTCGCGGATACGGCGCGCAAAGTGCCGGGTGTGACTGGTGTGGCACCGTATGTGGAGTTGCAGGGAATGGTCGGTCGCGGTGGTTCACTCGAAGGGGCGAAGCTGCGTGGTGTATTGATCGATCAGGAATCACAGGTTGCAGACATTCCACATCATATGGTCACGGGCAGCTTTGATTCATTAACGCCCGACTCTCGCAACATGGTGCTGGGTTCCGGCCTTGCATGGCAGATACAAGCACAAGTGGGTGATGAGATCACGGTGTTAATTCCAGAAGTGATTGATGGTGGTGAATTGCGACCAAGACTGTGGAGCTTCACGATCAGCGGTATCTTCGAAGTCGGCGCGCAGGAGTTTGATAATTCACTCGCCATTATCAATATGCAGGATGCCTCTGCATTGGCTGGCATTGATGCGCCCAGTGGTCTGCGACTTAAAGTAGCGGATATTTTTTCTGCGCCAGAGATCGCGAAGCAAGTCGCCAACAAGCTTTCCAGCGCCAAGGGTGGTGAGTTTTCTACCAGTGACTGGACGATTGAAAACGCGAGTTACTTTCGTGCGGTGTCGATTGAGAAAACCATGATGACCATCATGTTGATGCTGATCGTTGCGATTGCGGCTTTTAACATCATCGCTGCATTGGTCATGGTGGTGAATGAGAAGCGAACGGACATTGCCATATTGCGAACACTGGGACTATCGCCACAACAGATCGTTGCCATATTTATTACTCAGGGATTGATCATCGGCTGGGTGGGGATTATTTCCGGATTGATGTTGGGATTGGCGCTGGCATTCAACGTGGATGTGATTGTTCCATGGCTGGAACATACCTTTAATATGCAGTTCTTTGATCCCAGTGTTTATTACATCACGCAGATTCCTTCTGAAGTGCATGTGCCACAGGTGGCCACGATTACCATCATTGCGTTGATACTGACTGCGTTGGCTACGGTGTATCCAGCCCGACGTGGTGCTCATGTCGCACCGGCAGAGGCATTGAGATATGAGTGATGCATCTGCAAACATGAGCATTAGTATCGTGCGTAGTCCCCACATGTCCCTCGTCAAAAGCGCTGTGAGTCCTTCCGTGGAAGCTCCGCGACAACATTGCGTTGTGCAGTCCATGCTTCACGCAAGCCCCGGGTATACATCCTTGTATACCCGCTCGACGGAACGAAGCGGTGCTTCGTTACTGACACCGTCTCGCCCTGTTGTCGACGGTTTTGCCAAGGGACATTTGATGACCACGCCCTCTGCATCAAGGATTGGTGTATGAACCGCTTCTTTGAATTGATGCTGGGACTGCGTTACTTCCGCGCGGGTGGAAAGGTGACGGGAAGCAATCGTTTCATCTCGGTGATCTCCAGCATCTCATTGGCTGGTGTGGTGCTGGGAGTGGCGGTGTTGCTCGTCGTGTTGTCGGTGATGAATGGCTTTGAACGTGAGCTGCGCGATCGCATTCTCAATATCACATCGCATGCAACGATCAGTGGTATGGGTGGGTCACTGCCTGATTGGAAGCCATTGCTGGACAAAGTACAAACTCAGCCGAATGTGGTTGCCGCTGCACCCTACATAGAGCAACAGGCGATGTTACTCGGTGCGCATGGTAAAGCAGCAAAGAATAGCGGTGCGATGATGCGCGGTGTACTACCAGAATCGGAGTCGCGCGTGGCCAATGTTGAACAGCACATGCAGGATGGTCAATTCACTTCACTGCATGCTGGTGAGTATGGCATTGTTCTTGGCAAAGAACTGGCAAATACATTGAACGTCAAAGTCGGCGACCAAGTGATTGCGGTAGTGGCGCAAGGCGCAGTGACTGCAGCGGGCATTCTGCCGCGCATGCGACGCTTTACAGTCTCAGGCATATTTTCAGTGGGCATGTATGAATATGATCGC
>DATAHE010000168.1:0-7870 GCA_036263355.1 Steroidobacteraceae bacterium
CGCGACAAAATTCAATATAGTTGCAGCGCATCAATAACTTAACCGGGCTTCTGTTGATTTGCGCATGAGCGACGTTGAAAAAACCCAGTGGAAATTACCACCCGCTACTAACGGCAGCGGCAAGGGCAATTCGCTTCCCACAAACTCGCGCAATCAGGGCAAAAGCATCTACCAAACACACGAGCGCTTTGCCTGGGATACCACTTACGTCAAGGAAGCCAAGCTGCAGGCGCGTCGCATTCAGACCAATGGGATTGACCCCGTTGATCTTGGCGACACCGTCAGTTTGATCAAGCTGGAGGAAGAAGCCATAGCGCCAACGGGTTACAACCCGTATGACAGTGGCCTGACTGCAATGAAACAATCACGCAAACCGGCAGAGTTGCATGATTTGACGCGCCACAACACTCACATGCGGAAGTTCGGCAAATAGATTTGCTGAGCCGTATTAACAATTAGTGCATCGAACGCCGCATCTTGGTGTGATGCCCACATCGATAGAATTCTCTTAGCTCCATCAGCCATTGAGTGAACTGGCGACGCCGACAACGCAAATAACGTTGATCATTTGCCTGACAGTAATAAGCAGCATGGCGATTCGCTTCCTGATAGCGCTGCAAGCTTTCATGATCAAGTCCATCAACAAAAGACACCTGCGAAAACATGCGCGCATGCAAGCCATGAGGAAAACATCCATTGGTTTGCCGAAGCAGCAACCACAATGCAGCCGTGTACTTATCCACTTCGGCCTGCAGCTCCAACTCCAGCAACGAAACAGATCGTCCATGTTCCATGCACCAGATCAGGTATTGAAAATGGCTGACGCCTTCCAGCGCGGTGCAGAAGTCCGGGAGATTACGATCATGTAGCTGCTCGAAAGGGTCGCTGCTTTGTAACCGCACCAGCACTGCAGGGTCGATATATACACCAAGCTCTGCACCGTCGTCGTTTGACGCAACCAGTACCTGTTCATCTGTACTGGAATCATTCGAATGTGTCAGCAGAAAATTCCGTACATCGTGGCGCATCGGCACATCATTGATCTGCGCGATTAACAACTGCATCTGTTGCAAAGAATCGTTCATGCACGTGCATTGACAGCTACTGGTTCGACACCCAACTGACTTAGTAGACGACGGGCGCGCGGACTGCCTGTCTTCAGCCATATCTCATACAGACGCAAAACGTCCTTGTCTGTTGCTGGCCGTGCCATCTCGGCCACATCATTCAGCACATCCACCATGCGCTGGAATTTGTTTGCCAGCTCTGCAAATACCGATGCAATCGCGCGGCCGCGAGGACTGCGTATGCTGTCCGCCAAGCTACTGTAGGCACGACCACCCATAGCGATGTGATAGTCGACATCGACCAATTTGCGCGCAAAGCTGTGTGAAAAAAATCCCGCAACAAATAACGACACATCGCCAAGTCGTTGTAACAGTTGATTGCGCTGATCTGCAGTGGGTGCGTCCAGCGCGGCGGCGAGCAGATTCGCCAGCGGAGGGAGACCAACAGTCTGTTGGTCGTTGTCATACAGCGCTTCTGATCGCGCGAACGTCGTGAGCACATTCACTACGTAGTGCTCAGTCTGATCTTCCACATCGACATGCTGATGTTTCAATGCCTGCTGCACCGAGTCGTGAAAGAACTCGCGCAGGTTAACTACAGCTATTGCTGAAGAGTCGCCACTCGGATTCATACGCACCTCACGCATCAAACCGGCTCAGTAAATAAGTCGGCCGTATTACAAGTTACTTAAAGCCTGACAGATGAATAGCGATCGAGTTCGCAATCCACTGTACAAATTCTAAGATGCAGGAAGCGTGCACAGCTGGCAGCCAGCCTCAATGAGTGCCAGCAATGCTTGATCCATTAGTGACGCGTTGAGCGGTTATGTAGCAGCAGCTTTGAAGGAGAACAGCAAGCAATATAGAGATCGCTCATTAGACCGGTTCGCAGACTGGTTAATTAGCTGGATCATGTTTGCTTAACTGGACGTCTCTCTGGAGGGACGACATCTAAAGTGTAGAGAGATGATGACGCCCAAAGAAAAACCCCGTTGTGTTGCCACAACGGGGTCTTCTGCGAATCAGTTTGTGTTCGGCTTACCAGCGGCCACCGCCGCCGCCACCACCGCCACCACCGCCGAAGCGACGGCCACCACCACCGCCGCCACCGCCGCCACCACCGCGCTCACGTTCTTGAGCTTCGTTGATGCGCAATGGACGACCACCCATGTCCTTGCCATTCAATGCTTGAATCGCACGAGCAGCATCGGCATTCGGCATTTCAACAAAACCGAATCCACGGGGACGGCCCGTTTCGCGGTCATTGATCAATGCAACAGAATTGACGGTACCGTGTTGTTCAAACAGTTGACGCACTTCGCCTTCATTGGCAGTAAACGGCAAATTGCCGACGTAAATCTTAGTCATACAAACAGTTCTCTCTGAAAAAGCCTCGAGCATCCCCGTGACAGCAAACAGTCATCGTTTTTACTGCGAGGCCTGGTTCAATATCGGGCTCCGCCCCCGCTTGCACTCATGTCCAGTGGGCAGTCAGTGCAAGTGGTTCAGGTCCCAGGCCTAACGTTCGCTGTCTCGTCGGATTTTTCAGAAGTTGGCACTTTGGTCCATCTCGTTAGAGTGGGCCGGGCTGGCCAAGCCAGAGAAAAAAGCAGGCAAAGGCGAAACGAACGTTGCGGAGCCTACGCCAAAGATTTATGTAAGGCAATTGTTGAAAGCCTAAAACCAGCCGTAAATATGCAAATTAGTGACCTTCTTACAAAGAAAATGCAGACCTTCGCATCAAAGTAATGCGTCCAATCCTCGCTGCAGATCACGTTTGATATCGGTCATGTCTTCAAGCCCAACCGATAGACGCAACAGTCCTTCAACAAGACCGGCCCGTTCTCTTTCAGCCTGTGTGATACGTGCGTGAGTAGTGGTCGCCGGATGAGTGATGGTGCTTTTTACGTCACCCAGATTGGCAGTGATAGACAACATGCGTGTTGCATCAATAACACTCCATGCACCCTGCCTTTCGCCTTTCACCACGAAGGCGATGATGCCACCGAATGCACTCTGTTGTTTCGCTGCCAATAGGTGTTGTGGATGTGATGGCAATCCAGCGTAATGAACTCGTTCGACAGCCAGATGTTTCTCCAGCCATTGCGCCAGCTCCAGCGCCGCAGCCGAATGCGCACGCATGCGTAACTCCAGCGTTTCCAGTCCTTTTAACAATACCCATGCATTGAATGGGCTCATGCTGGGACCTGCCGTGCGTAAAAATCCAAACACATCCGTCCCGACAAATGCCTTGGTACCCACCACTGCACCACCCAGCACTCTGCCCTGACCATCAAGATACTTCGTGGCAGAATGAATGGTGACATCTGCACCCAACGCTAAAGGCTTTTGCAAGGCCGGGGTGCAAAAGCAATTATCAACCGCGAACACAATGCCTTTCTCTTTGGCAATTTTTGCAATGCCTGCAATGTCACCAATGGCTGAAAGCGGATTCGATGGCGTTTCGAGAAAGAATAATTTTGTGTTGGGTTTAATAGCCGCGCGCCATGCATCCAGCTGCTGCGGCGGCACATAGGTTATCTCGACACCAAACTTGGTGAAGTAGCGATTGAACAAGGTCATGATCGAACCGAACACGCTGTCGGAACAGACAACATGATCACCTGACTTGAGTAGTGCCATGCCCAATGACAGCACGGCGCTCATTCCTGATGAGGTTGCCACGCAGGCTTCGCCGCCTTCCATCGCAGCCAGTCGTTCTTCGAAGCAACGTACTGTTGGATTGGTAAATCGTGAATAGATGTTGCCGGTTGAGCCTTCCACAAAACGGGCAGCAGCTTCTGCCGCACTATTGAATACGAAACTGGAAGTTGGAAAGATGGGCTCGGCATGCTCACCTTCGTGGGTGCGTGCGTGGCCTGAGCGAATGGCCAGGGTGGCCAGCTGAAATTCGTCGTTTTGCATGGCGGTGATCAATAAATAAAACGATAAAGAAAACGGCTATATATTACGCGACAAATATCAGCTAGGCTCTGAAATCATCAATACCGAGAGCAACACAATGCAATGGGCATCTGTCAGTGCCAACGACAATGACCTTGATGATGCCGTGACCAATGCAGCGGGTCGTCTGCTGGCACAGCTTGGTGGAGAACCCAACCTCGTCCTGGCGTTCGTTGCCGTTCATCATCGTGCAAACTTTGACTCCATTGCCACTTCGCTGCGCCGCCACTTTGAAACAGCTACCTTGTTTGGCTGTCTATGCCAGAACAGCATTGGTGAAGGTCGCGAATACGAAGATCAATCCACCATTACCTTGATGGCTGCCACTTTGCCCGACGTGCGAATTGACGCCATTCATATTGAAGAAAAACATCTGCCACCAACGTATGCAGAGCGAAGCTTGTGGGATGCTGCGCTGGGTATGACAGAAATTCCGGACTGCATCGTCTTGCTGGGTGCACCGTTCACCTTTGACAGCGAAGTGTTTTTGAAAGGACTGGATCGACAATATCCTGCGGCAGGCAAAATGGGCGGCCTGGCCAGCGGAGTTGATCAACCCGATACGCCATGCTTGCTAGTTAACGACAGTGTCTATTCCTCTGGTATAGGCCTGTTGACCATGAGTGGCGATATCGCTATCGACACAGTGGTGGCACAAGGTTGTCATCCTATTGGTGATCCCATGTTTGCAAACAGCACACATGAAAACTTGATGCTGGAACTGGACGGAAAAATACCCCGCGAAGTGCTAACTGAAATTTATGGCAAGCTCAACCGCCATGATCGCCAGTTGTTTACGCAGGCGTTGTTCCTGGGCGTTGCCGTCGACACGCAACGCGAAGAATACAAGCCAGGTGACTTCCTGGTTCGCGCGATACTGGGACTGGACCCACAGAGTGGCGCACTGTGGGTGAACTCGCCCGTACCAGTAAATAGTGTTGTTCAATTGCATATTCGCGATGCGACCACCGCAGCACAAGATGTCGAGTCACTACTACAACGTTATCGCGCCTCGCCTAATTCACGAAACGCAACAGGTGCTTTGTTGCTTTCGTGTACTGCTCGCGGCACCAATCTTTATGATCAGGCGAATCATGATAGCAATGCATTTGTTCAGAGCCTGGGGGATATTCCATTAGCAGGATGTTTCTGCGACGGCGAAATCGGCCCCGTAAGAGGCAGCACCTACTTGCATACGTTCACCAGCGTATTTGGCGTGTTTCGACCGAAGAAAAAGGCAACACATTGAGCAGTACTCGGGGTATGTTGCTTAAGTCATTGCTGCCATCGGTTGTGTGCTCCGTCCTTTCCCTTCAATCGATGGAGCTCTGTGCCGGGCCAAACTCATCTTCTTTGCGCCTGACAAGCGCCGAAAGGCAGTTTCTTGAATTGAAGACATGCCGTGAGAAGTTCGACATCGGCACCGAGAAAATCGTCGCCCGCAAACAAAGCGAGTTGAGCGCTGAGGCGTTTTATGCCGAGGTGCTGTGTCAACCTCACTCACATTACAAAGATAGCCCCATTCATCACATCGTATTTTGCGACAAGGATAAAGGCGTCTGGCAGTGCTTGCGATCAGAGCAAGCCATTCGACTTATAGATGGCAAGCAACCTCTGGTGTATTTCGAAAACGATATCGACGCCGCAACGGCGCACGATATCGCGCTGATACTCAGGGCTGGTAATTATTATCAGGGCGAAGAGATCCCTGATGCGCAAAAATCAGTTTGCAATATCACGCGACATGTCGGCTCTGATGAAAGTGAGATGCATGACGTTCTGGTGGCGACCTGTGGAGATCGTGAAATCTTTATCTCAACCTGGTGCCCACAGAAAGAGTGCCCGAGAATCATTGGCTCACGGCCGATTACCTAAGATGCTGCGGATACACATTATCCCGCCTTCCACGCCGCTTTATATGCCAGTCCCAGCTTCAATATCTTGCTGAGCAACATCGCGTAGTTATCACCAGACGCTGCGGCTGATACCGCCGTATCTTCATCAGCGGACAAATTGGGATTTGCATTAGCCTCAAGCAGGTAAAGTTGATTGTCTTTGCTCAACCTGAAATCAAGTCGCGCATATCCAGATAATGACAGTGCGCGATATGCATCAATCGATACCGCGTCAATGTGCTTTTTTAAATCGGCTGGCAAGTCAGTTGCCTGATGCGAATCGATGCCATGCTTTTCACGATAATCCGCATTCCACTTTATCTGGCGAGTGGCCACCAGTGATCTTCTATCCGTACCGTTCACCACACTTAGCTCCCACACCGGGTAAGTCACTGGCTTTTCATTGCCAAGCATCGGCACGTACAGTTCTCGGCCTTCAATATATTCCTCAACCAACGCATCAGAACCCGTGTGTTGATGAATAAACGCCACCCGCTCTTTTAGTTTCGCCGCATTGGTAACAATGGATGCTTTCGAGATACCAAACGATGCGTCATCAATGGTGGACTTTACAAACAACGGATACTTCAATGTCTTGGGAACAATCAATCGTCTGCCTTTGGGCAGCACCACGAATGAAGGTGTCAGAATACCCTGGTGCGCAAGAATCTTTTTAGCTAGTGACTTGTCACGCGACAACATCAGGCCGCGTGGATTGCAGCCGGTATAAGGTTGCTGCATCAGCTCTAAATACGCCACCACATGCTGATCGTAACTGACGATGCCATTGAACTCTTCCAGCAAATTGAATGCGATGTGCGGTTTCCATTCAACAATGGATTTACGCAAAGGCTCAAGGTCACTTCCAATACCTAGTGCTTTTACCTGATGCCCTGACTTGCGAAGCTGCTTAACCACATCGTATTCACTACGGAACTCCTGTATTTGCTTTGGCGAATATCCTTTCAGACTGTCCGGTGGCACCAGGGTTTCATGCATCAGGACCAGAACTCGCTGCGATTTCATTATGCTTTCTTTAGTCAGATTTTTCTGTTGCAGGTTTTTTTGACCGCGGCTTCTTGCTGCGCAATGGTTTAACTGTGGATGATGATATAGCAGAAGTCGTGGCTTGCGTACCATTGGCGATGGCAAGGGCATATTCACGAGCATGAGTTAATGTCGGAAGAAACAACTCCGTTGGCGTTTCGTCGATTTGCCAGGAAGAAGGTTTACCCAGACTCTTCAGCAACGCACCTGCTGCAACGGTTGAGTCAAAATCAAAATGCAATGCAGGAACGGCGGTCACACCTTGTTCAAATTGATTCACTGATAATTCTTCCAGCGCGACACTGGAACCTTGCACCACTGCTTTTGGTGCTGGCAATCCTGGTTCAGCACTGCGCAATTGACTCAGTGCTGCCAGCACCTGCTCCTTGGTGCGTCCACGTAGTTCAAATAACAAAAATGGATCGGTATCCAGTGCTTCACCCAGCACATAGTGCGTCGCTGCAACATGCTTGCACGGATTGGCCCAGTCATCACAGCCACAATCTGAATCGATATCGTGAGAATTAATCGGGAATAGACTTTTGCCGCAAGCGCGGAACAGCGTATTGATTTCTTTTGGCATCTCGCCATTCAGCAGCTGGGCCACAAAGATGGCTTGTTGGTGCATATTGAGAATGATCTGCTGCCATGTTTTGTTATCGAACACATCCAGCTTCAAGGCAACGGAATAATTTTCCAGTTCATCATCGCTAACCAGCGCCGTCACCGCACCGGGCTTGATATGCAGATCATGAACATGACCGTCACGTGCATAGGCCCGCCCGCGACCAAGACGTGCAATCACGTCACGCGAGGTGTGTTCAAGCGCTGCAATCCAGCGATGTCCCCACCATGTAGCACTGATGGGCCGCGTGACGGGCGGTACCGGTGCGACCG